>CALAXS010000148.1 GCA_937895305.1 uncultured bacterium | reverse complement strand
CAGCCTTCTCATCTTATCTCTTGGCCCCATTGACTCAAACTGGGGATGGGTGAGATTGACCACGACCACATTGTCATTGCCTTTGCGAAAGGGCTAAAATAAGGATGCGTGTGTGTCCTGACGATATGCACCATAAATCGCAGCAAACAATTGCGGAAACCAGAGCCTGATTAGCGACATGGGGAATAGAACAATGAAAAAATCCAATACCATCTATTTAGTATCCAACGGCGACTACCGCGACACTGCATGTGAAGTATGCTGGCCCATGCAAGACAACACGCTCAAGGATGTTCGCAAAGCCTTCACCAGGATTGGCTACAAGACGCAGGTCGTCACCAAGTATGATGCCAAGCGTAAGCACGGCTTTATTACCCGCCAATGCGACGGCACCGAAGTTTTCTCCAAGATCGACCCCAAGGCCCCCGTAGTGATCGTACTCAGTTGCTGGGCCTATGCAACCCACGTCTCTGGTCCGCTCCAGACCCACGAAGGCCCAAAGCTCCTGCTCGCCAACTTCGACGGCACCTGGCCTGGACTCGTCGCACTCCTTAACCACGCCGGTACCCTCGACCGCCTCAACGTTGAACACTCCCGCCTCTGGAGTGAATCCTTCGCCAAAGACGAATACTTCATGGACAAACTCACCGAATGGTGTCGTACCGGGACTATTAACCACAGCATGAGCCACATTGTCAAAGGCGACAAACTCAAGCTCTCCCGCGCGGCTGAAAAATTTGGTAAAGAACTCGCTGCGGACATCAAAACCAACCGCCGTATCATGGGCCAATTCGACCCCGGTTGTATGGGTATGCTCAACGCTGTCCTTGACCCGGCAAAAACAGGTGCCATAGGGATGCCCATCGAATACCTCAACCAATCTGACCTCCTCGCAGAGATGGACCTTATCTCTGATGAAGAAGCACAAGGGCACCTGAACTGGCTCATTAAAAAAGGCACCTGGTTCGATTGGGGTACCGACACCTTCACCGAACTCGTCCATGCTCAAGTGCTCACGCAAATGAAGATGTACTCTGCGGCTGCGCGCTTCTTCGAACGCTACGGCCTCAGCAATATCGGTATCCCTTACCAGCTCGGTCTTGTACGCCAATGCCCTGCCTCTGACCTCGTCGAAGGCATGCTCAACAATGCAGACCGCCCTCCCGTGAAGAGTCCTGTTACCAGACAAGTCATCAACAAAGGCAAGCCCATCGTCCACTTCAACGAAGGTGACCTCGGTTCCGGTATACCCCAGTTGCTCATGAACGACATCTACGAACGCAAAGGTATGGACCCCGAAACCACCCTCCACGATGTACGATGGGGTCGCGAATGGGAAGACAAATACGTCTGGGTCTTACTCATCTCTGGTGCCGCCCCGCCCCAACACTTCGGCGGTTGGAAAAAGGCCAACGTCTATCGTCAACCCGCCATGTACTTCCCCAAAGGCGGCGGTACCTGCGCTGGCGTTTCCAAACCCGGCACCATCACCTGGTCCCGACTATACGAAGCCAATGGCGAACTCGGTATGGACTGCGGTACAGGTGAAGTTATTGAAATGCCCGATGCCGAAGTGCAGGAACGTCTCGACAAGACGACACCCGTATGGCCCATCGCCAATGTACACATCCCCGGCTATGACCGGAACGAGATGATGGCAAGCCACATGTCCAACCACATCACCATCGGCTACGGCGACATACTGGATGAGCTCATTGCCACCTGCCGTCACCTCGGTATCAAGGTCCGTGTAGCAGGCGATGTGCGGAAACGCTTCCAATAAATTCTAAACAGATACATTCCTCATTCCCAAGCTCTGCCTGGGAATGCATACGCCGGAGCTCTGCTCTGGAGAACAAAATCGTTTGACCTTACTACGTCCCTAACCTAACCGTCGCTGCGCTCCTCGCAATGAAAGGTGCGGTGAAGTCTTCATAGCATAGGAAACATTAAAGGTGAGTATCCTGACTGCCCGGGCCGTTGCTACGGCCTTTGAAGAAAAATTCGGCGATGCACCTGCTTTCGTTATTCGGGCACCCGGTCGCGTCAACCTGATTGGTGAGCACACCGACTATAACCACGGCTATGTGTTGCCCATGGCCATCGACCGTGCCACCTTCATGGCCGTCCGTCCACGAACCGATACTGTTCTCCATGCCTATGCGGCCAATCTTGACCGCAGTACCGAGATGGATCTGAGCAATCCCAGTCGGAACCCCAGTGAGTCCTGGCTGGATTACCTCGCGGGGGTAGCCCATGAACTCCACGTTTTAGACAAACCTGTATTGGGTGCTGACGTACTTATCATGGGCGACGTGCCCCTCGGCTGTGGCCTTAGTAGTTCAGCCAGTATAGAAATGGCGGCCCTGGCGATGTTCGAAGAACTGGGCGGATTTAAGCTCAATGGCGATGATGGTGCCCTCCTCGGACAGCGCGTAGAAAACGATTTTCTTGGACTTAGTAGTGGCATCATGGACCAATACATCATCCGTTGCGCCCAGGCCAATCACGCGCTACTACTTGATTGTCGTAGCCTTGAATGCACGCAAATCCCACTCACCCTCAAGGGTTGCACCTTCGTTATTGCCAACACCTGCATCCAGCGCGCACTCACCGATTCCAAATACAACGAACGCGTTGGTGAATGTGCCACCGCAGTGGAAGCGCTCAACCAGAAATTTAATCGTCAGGCAACCCATCTACGCGATTTCACACAAGATGAGCTCATGGCCTGTCGCGAAGACATGGACCTCACCGCATTCCGTCGCGCTCGACACGTGGTGAGTGAAGACACCCGCACCCTCGCAGCAGCAGAAGCCCTCAAGGCAGGCGACGCGGTTAAACTGGGCCAGCTCATGAACTCCTCCGATTCCAGCCTGGTGCATGACTATGAAGTCAGCTGCGACGGTCTTATGGCCATGAACGATAGTGCACGTGGTCTTGAGGGGTGTTATGGCGCACGCATGACCGGAGCAGGTTTCGGGGGTTGTACAGTCAATCTCGTGAAGACCACAGCCGTAGACAATTTTGTAAATGAATTAATGAATAAATACACTGACACTACAGGAATCAAAGGTGAATGCATCATCACTGATGCAGCACTCGGTGCGGGTCTGGTTCAATAACCCAATCGCTACTCAAATCAGGAAGTTCCTATGACTGAACCCTTAAAGATTTCACTTGGTATTAAAAGTGACCCCATTGAGTACCGCTATACCTACGAGTGGCTCTTCCGTATCCTCGCCGACGAAGGCGTGAAATATGTGCAGATGGGGACATTCTTCGAGATCTATCAGCTGCCCGACCAATGGTTTGTCGATCTGAGGAAACAAGCCGAAGACCATGGCCTGCAGATCAGCAGTATGTTTACCGCACACCGCGAGCTCGGCGGCTTCTTCCGCGAAGAACCCGCGTTCAGCGAAGTGGCGCACAATAACTTTGCACGGCTCATCGAAGTGGGTTCCCTGCTGGGTGCCGCCCAAGTCGGTTCCAATCCCGGCGCGGTCATGCGTGACACCATGGACTATAAAGACACGGGTATGGAAAACTACATTAAGCACATGAACACTCCCATGACCCATGCCAAACATCAAGGCCTCGACTATCTCACCATCGAACCCATGTCCTGCCTGGCCGAGCCACCGACCCTGCCCGATGAGATGCGCTACATGGCCGAAGCCCTCATGGCCTACCACCATGCCCATCCCGAACACACTGTGCCCATTGGCTTCTGTGGCGACATCTCCCATGGATACGCTAATTGCGATGGCAACGTGATTCACTCCCCCCAGGATCTAATCCTGGCGTCCCTCCCCTGGCTTACCGAGCTGCACCTGAAGAACACCGATGCACGATTCGAGTCCACCTTTGGTTTTGATGCGCAGGAACGCGAACGCGGCATTATCAATCTGAAAGAGTTCAAGGCGTTGCTTGTTGATAACCAGGACCAGTTGCCCGTGGACCACCTGATTGCTTATCTCGAAATTGGTGGCCCCAAGACCGGACGCGACTACAGTGATGCACAACTCGAATCTGCGCTACGCGATTCACTGCAACATTGCAAAGAGGTCTTTGAGGCTTAGGCGTTAAGCGATAAATGGTTTGATCCTCGTTCCCAAGCTCTGCTTGGGAATGCATACCCCGGAGCTCTGCTCCGGAAAACAGGCGTATTCGACGGGTAATGCTACGGCTTCAGTCCCGACATGGGCAAATCATGCTTACGCGGAGATTCCCGTCTACACGAGAATGACAAGAAGAGTCGAAATGCCTAACGTGGTAACAAGCGCGAACGCTCATAAATCCTCGGACGCTGCGCGTCAAAGAGATTCATGGCGAGGGCGTTCGTGTTCAAGTACGGACCTGCCCCTGTACCCGCCAACAAGGCCTGTCGGAGTTCGCTACCCCCTGCCAGCGTGTCGAAGAACGGAACAAACTTCAGTTGGTCCCCATGCCGTTCCTGAATCAGTCCCAGCATCGCAATCGCCATCCGAAATGCACGTACCTGATGGGCATCTCGAATATGAATGCGTATCCCCTGACACGCCTCATCCATAAATTTAGGGTTGGCCGACTTACCCGGAATGGAGCGCGGGGTATAGGTCACTGCCTCCAGTCGACAGCCCGGCATATCCTCCGCCCCCATACTGGCAATCACTTTTTCCGCATCCAGCCATGGCGCGCCGAAGACATGAAACGGTGTGTCCGTACCCCGCCCCTCATTCATGTTCGTGCCCTCCACCAGACACGTCCCCACATACAACAACGCCGTGGCAGCACTCGGCATATTGGGCGAAGGTGCGGTCCAGCTTAGGTCACACTGATGGTGTAAATATTTCGCTTCCCAGCTATCCAGCTTCACGATTTCCACTTCCAGCTTCTTCGCCTCCAGTACCTGCTCCTTGAAAAACAGGGCCAACTCACCCATAGTCATGCCATGGCGCACCGGGATGGGCGCACAACACACATGCGATCCGTACTGCGTCGCCACAGGCCCTTCCACAACTTCCCCCCCCAGCGGATTCGGCCGATCCAATACCATCACCGCCACATTGTTTTCCGCACACGCACGCATACAATCCAGCATCGTCGCCATATACGTGTAATAACGCACGCCGATGTCCTGCAAATCGATGACCAGCGTATCTATTTCCTTCAACTGCGCCACAGGCGGTGCTTTGGCCTCTCCATAGAGACTTACCACCGGAACCCGACCTGCCTGTCCCGCAACTTTTTCACCCGCCTCCGCATTCCCGCGAATCCCATGCTCCGGGCTATACAGATACTTCAGTTGCAAGCCACTGCCCAGCGGCAACAGATCCAGTATATGGGTTCCATACTGATCCACCGCAGCATGATTCGTTAACAGACCAAAGCGTTTTCCACGCAACGCTGAGAAACCCTCCTTCACCAAACGGTCCAGACCATAGTGTGTATTGGTCTTGCCCGCATACAGGGCATCGCGCACACCAAAATAAAAAGTGCGACGGTAGTACCCATTGTTCCGCGTCTTGCGCGACAAATGACACGTATTCCCCAACAGTATGGCAATATTTCCCGTCGCCCGGTCCATGTGTATGGCCGTGCCCGTCCAGCCCGTATGTCCCAGGGCCTGGCGACTGGGCAAAAAGCCCCGCGAACTCGTGTCCCAGCCCCCCAATTGCCACCCCAACCCCTGCAAGGGATAACACGGCACCTGATTTCGTGCCAGCGCTTTATCCAATGTTTCCGACTTAACCATCTCACCCTTCAACAAGGCCCGGCAAAAAATCGCCAAATCACCCGTCGTCGAAAACAGACCCGCAGCACCCGTTACCCCACCTACTGCGCGCGTGTTCTCATCATGGACCTCCCCCTGGATGATGCGTTTTTGCCACTCACAAAATTCTGTAGCAGCACAGGCTTCTCTCAATTTCGCTGGTGGTCGAAACATCGTATTATTCATCTGTAGCGGGTCAAAGATATGCTTTTGCGCATACTGCTCCAGCGGCAGGCCCG
>CALAXS010000147.1 GCA_937895305.1 uncultured bacterium | reverse complement strand
CCTTTTTCTCCGTTGTCTGTTACACATTTTTCAGTGCTAAATTGAATCGTCTTGAATTTGCGTTTTTGTGGAAGCAATTTTTTGTATTTACAAGCGCGTAAGTGAAGTTTGTTTTCGTGAGAACACAAACGTGTGTGTCCTTATTTTTTAAAAAAATACGAAGGTGGTTTTTTAAAAAATGAGTGGTGTGCAAGTTTGTTTCTTCGCAATCTTGCAGTTCGCAGGATTGTGTATAAAAATTCGCTACCCGGGTGTCCTAAGTGATATTCGTGTACGGCGGTACTTCAGCTAATCTGAAGTGTTTGGAGCCATGACTTGTTGTCATGACTCTTTTGCCATGCTATAGCAGAAGGTAGTGAACAACAAGGAGAGAGCCACATGGCCGCTGCAAAGAAGAAGGCCGCCAAAAAGAAACCGGCGGCAAAGAAGAAACCGGCAAAGAAGAAGGCTGCAGTTAAGAAAAAAGTAGCCAAGAAGAAACCGGCAAAGAAAAAGGCTGCAGTTAAGAAAAAAGTAGCCAAGAAGAAACCGGCTGCCAAGAAGAAGGCAGCGAAGAAGAAACCAGCCAAGAAGAAAGCTGCTGCGAAGAAGAAGCCAGCTGCCAAGAAAAAGGCTGCTGCGAAGAAGAAGCCAGCTGCCAAGAAAAAGGCTGCGAAGAAGAAACCAGCCAAGAAGAAAGCTGCAGCCAAGAAGAAACCCGCTGCAAAGAAAAAGGCTGCGAAGAAGAAACCAGCGAAGAAAAAAGCTGCTGCCAAGACGGTAGCGAAGAAGAAACCCGCTGCAAAGAAAAAAGCTGCGAAGAAGAAAAAGTAGCTGATTTAATTCTCTAAATCGTTTGAGCCACAGACTTTGACCATGTCTGTGGCTCTTTTTTTGTTTATATTCGTGGAATCAGGCGACCGGGGCGTCGGCTTTGTAAAGGACAGTGTAAATGAGGTCGCCAGAGGCGGCACGGCCCTGGTGTTCGTGACTGAGGGCACTTTCTATGCCCCGGACATCGACTTTGTTTTCCACGATCCAGTGGTTGACGGCATCGTCGAGTTGCTGGACTTTGTCTTCGTAGCCTTTGAATGTCTTTACATATATCATTTTTTTAGTCTCCGGCTCTTTTTGAGGGGTGTGTAAAGTCTGGTTCTTGCGCTGTAGTGTATTAAAGTTTAGCAGTTTGGTGTTTGAAATGCATCTGTGAATTTTAGGGGTAATATGGGGGGGAATAGAGAAGAAAGAGGGGGATATTTAACCACAGAGGACACAGAGGGCACAGAGAAGAGGGGGAGGGAGGATCACGCAAAGGCGCGAAGGCGCGAAGGCGCGAAGGGGAAAAGAGAGAGAGGAAGAGGGGAAGAGGGGAAGAGAGGAGGAGAGAAAAGGGAGGAGAGAAGAGAAGAGGAGGGGGAAGAGAGAGGGGTGGGGAGGATATTATGGGTGTTTTGGAACTTGTTTTGGGTTTGGGCGATATTTTTAGTAAACACTTCGGGTTTTCGTTCGTTATTAGGGTAGGCACTTCGGGGCACAGCTGAGCCGGAGTGCGTGAGATTTCGCGAAATCGTTGTTATAGCAGGAGAGTGTGATGGTTATGAAAGTAACGGGCGGAAAGGAATTTCGCCGATGAGTAGTGAAAATTTAACCCGAACAGAATGGGTACGAGACGCTATGGCGCGGTATGAGACGCCGTTGATCCGCTATGCACAGCGGTTTACGGGGTCGTTGGAGACCGCGCAGGATGTCGTGCAGGACACGTTCTTTAAGTTGTGTGTGGCGGAGCAGGCGCAGGTGGATGGGCATTTGGCGCCCTGGCTCTATCGTGTGTGTCGGAATCGTGCCCTGGACGTCGTGAAAAAGGAGCAGCGTATGCGACCGCTCAGTGATGTAGAGATGGCGACGCAGGCCAGTACGGCGGCACCGCCGAATGTAGTGGCAGAGAATGAGGAGACGGGGGCCATGATTCAGGCGGCAATGAAGGCTTTGCCGGATGCACAGGAGGAGGCTTTTCGCCTGAAGTTTCAGGATAGGCTTTCGTATAAGGAAATCGGGGATGTGACAGGGCAGACGACGAATCAGGTGCGTTATCACATCCACAGTGCGTTGAAAACTTTGCGTGAAAAACTACGGGGCCAGCTTAATCTGGCCACCGAACTATAAAGGAGACGGGGTCATGAAAATCACAAAAGACGATCCACGGCTCATGGATTATGTGCTGAATGAGCTGGAGACCGAGGAGCATGCTGCCATTGAAGCGGCGCTGAAACTGGAAGAGAACGCTGAGGCGCGGGCAGAGGTGGCTACGTTGCGTCAGGTGGTGGACCTCTCTGTAGAGGCACTTTCGACGGAAGAAACTGCGGTGGAACTCGACGCAGAACAACGCGCGGAAGTTTTCAAGGAAGCCGCGCAGGGGGAAGCCCCCGCTAAAAAGCCGTTTTTCCTGTTTCGCCCTGCCTTTGCACTGGCAGCCTGTGCGTTGTTGGGGGTGGGGTTGGTGTTGAATGGGTATATCGTGCCAACAAAAAGTGAGCGCATGGAGTTGGCTGACAGACAGGAAACATTGCGTGCTCGTATTGAGCGATTACCGGAGGGAGTGGAACGTTTTCTGATTACGGATATAAATAATCCCGCTGGAAGCGCACAAGCGAGTCCCCGACGGTTTTTGTCGGAGATAGAAAGCGGCAAAGACCTGGATGGAATTGAAAAGGAAATGGATACGATCGAAGAAGAGCTCATTAATGCTGGAATGGGCGAGCAGTATGGATTGCTGGAAAAGAATTCCGCTGATATTCCAGCAGAAGTAGAAGCACAGATGGAAGCCTTGGGCTATCTGGGAGACACAACGAGTGGCTCGGCTGGCACACAAGCAGAGCCAATGGCTTCTTCCATACCCGCACCTATAATGTTGAAGCAGGAAGCGAAGAAATTCGAGGAATGGGATGACCTTGAAGTCGGCAGCATCAGCGGGCAACAGGCGGTTGCTGCTGATAGGCTACAGCGAGCTGCCGAGCTAGCCAAGCCTGCTCCAGTAGCTGTAGCTGCGCCACCAGCACAACCATTACTGCAACGAAGTGTGCCTGTGGTAAAAGCTGAGGAGGAGTCGTTACCAGAAATTACAACGGAACAACTCTTTTTTAATAGCAGCGTTGGTGCTGGAATTGGTGCTGGAGGCTTTGGCGGGGGCGGTGGCCGCGCTGGTGGCCGCGCTGGTGGCGCACTGGCCAACAGGACACGCCCGGATATTGCAACGGATGGATTACCTTCGCCTGAGCTAGTGGATGAATTGGAGGCATTGGGCTATTTGGGGGATAGTCAGCCATCGCGGGATTATTATTTCGCCTATCCGCGGCAATCCGGCGAAGCCTACCTCCCTATCGAGGAGAAGGCCTTCGCTTCGGTGTTGCAGAAGCCGTTGTCGACGTTTTCCATCGATGTGGACACGGGCGCGTATAGCAATGTGCGACGATTCATTGAACAGGGGCGCTTGCCGGACCCGAATGCGGTACGTATTGAGGAGTTGATTAATTACTTTGACTATGTACCCAATACCCCTGTGGGTGATGTGCCCTTTGGTGTGGGCGTGGAAGTCGCACCGTGTCCGTGGCAGCCAGAGCATTGGCTGTCCAAGGTCGTGGTGAGTGGCAAGGAAGTGGATGCTGAAGAACGTGGCGACGCGAACCTCGTGTTCCTGCTGGATGTGTCGGGTTCTATGAGCGATGCCAACAAGCTCCCGCTGGTGAAGGAGTCCATGAAGGCCCTGCTCAAGGAATTACGGCCCAGTGACCGGGTTGCCCTCGTGACCTATGCTGGCAGCAGCCAGGTGGTCCTCAAGTCTACCGCTGTGGGTGAAGGTAAACGAATTCGCAACGCCATTGAAGGACTCCACGCGGGTGGCGGCACCAATGGCAGTGGCGGTATCGAAGCGGCGTATCGCATTGCGAAGGCTCACTACGTGGACGGCGGCATCAACCGGGTTATCCTGGCGACGGACGGCGACTTCAACATCGGCGTGACCCACCATGGTGGTCTTATGGGCCTCATCACGGAGCATGCGAAGTCGAATGTGTTCCTCACGGCGTTGGGCTTTGGCATGGGTAATTACAAAGATGCCACGCTGGAACAACTCGCCGATAAGGGCAATGGCAACTACGCGTATATCGACGGGATTGCGGAGGCGCGGAAGGTGTTGGTGGATGAGTTGTCGGGTACCATGATTACTATCGCCAAGGATGTGAAGATTCAGGTGGAGTTTAATCCGCAGCACATCGGGCATTATCGCTTGATAGGCTACGAAAACCGTGCGTTGAAAGACCGCGACTTTAACGACGACACCAAAGATGCGGGTGAGATTGGTGCGGGGCATCAGGTGACGGCGTTGTATGAGCTGGTGCCAGCGGGTCAGTCGCCGCAGCCGGGTGTGGATGCGTTGAAGTATCAGGCTACGGAGTCGGATGCGCGCCCTGAACGGGAACTGAGCGATGAGCTGATGAATGTGAAGCTGCGTTACAAGGATCCCGAAGGTAGCGTGAGTGCCAAGATCGAGGTGCCTGTGAAGCGGGATGCGGTAACGCGGAATGCTTCGGCGGACTTCAAGTTTGTCTCCGCCGTCGCAGGTTACGGTCTGGTGGTGCGTAATTCGCAGTACCGGGGCAATGCCAACCTCGATGCCGTAGTAGCCTGGGCGGAAGCAGGTAAGCAGCCGTACAATGGGTTCGCAGGTGGTGGTAATCCACGGAAGATGATGGAGGAAGTGGATGATATGGAGGATGCCCGTCAGGACTTCATTGACCTGGTGGTGACGACGAAAACGTTGTTGCAACGATAAGCCAGCTCTCCTTGGCATGGCCGGGTTCGAAAGGATCTGGTCATGCCGTTTTTTAATGGGGAGGGGATTATTTAACCACAGAGGACACAGAGAAGAGGGGATGGGAGGGAGGATCACGCAAAGGCGCAAAGGGGAAGATGGGAAGATGGGCGAGGATCACGCAAAGGCGCGAAGGGGAAAAGAGGGAGAGGAAAGAGGGGAAGAGGGAGGGGCTTAGATGTCTTCTTCGGGGGTGATTTCGTAGCGGTAGCCTTGTTCGGTGAGGAAGAGTTGGCGTTTGATGGCGAAGTCCTGGTCGCAGGTGTCGCGGGAGACGAGGGAGTAGAAGCGTGCGAGGACGCTTTCGTCGGATTTGGGGCGGAGGATACGGCCGAGGCGTTGGGCTTCTTCTTGTCGTGAGCCAAAGGTGCCGGAGACCTGGATGGCGACGTTGGCGTCGGGGAGGTCGATGGAGAAGTTGGCGACTTTGGATACGATGAGCAGTTTTTCACGGCCGGTGCGGAAGTCTTCGTAGAGGCGTTGGCGTTCTTTGTTGCCGGTGCGTCCGGTGATCATGGGTACTTTGAAGTGTTCTTGCAGTTCGCGGAGTTGGTCGAGGTATTGGCCGATGATGAGGACGTTGTCTTCTTTGTGTTTATCGACGATTTTTTGGCAGATGGTGATTTTGCTTGGGTTGGTGGATGCGATACGGAATTTTTCGCGTTTGGTTGCGATGACGTATTGGTAGCGTTCTTCTTCGCGGAGTTTTACGCGGACTTCGGTGCAGAGCGCGGTGGCAATCCAGCCTTGCTTTTCCAGGACTTTCCAGGGGACGTCGTATTTTTTGGGTCCGATGAGGGAGAAGACATCGTCTTCGCGTGCATCTTCACGGACGAGGGTGGCGGTGAGTCCAAGGCGTCTGCGGGCCTGCAGGGAGGCCGTGGCGCGGAAAACAGGTGCGGGGAGGAGGTGTACTTCATCATAGACCACCAAACCCCACTGGCCCTTGTCGAAGAGCTTAAAGTGTTCGAAGGGCGAATCTTTCGTTTTACGGTAGGTGAGTACCTGGTAGGTTGCGATGGTGATGGGTTTAATTTCTTTGCTCTCGCCGGAGTATTCGCCGATGTCGTCTTCGTTGAGATCCGTTTTGTCGAGGATTTCTGTTTTCCACTGGCGGAGAGATACGGTGTTGGTGGCGAGGATGAGGGTGTGGGTCTTGCAGGTGGCGATGGCACCGATGGCGACGATGGTCTTGCCCGCACCGCAGGGGAGTACGATGACACCGGAGCCACCCGCGTTGGAGCCGTTGGCCCAGAATGCGGCGATAGATTCAATCTGATATTTGCGCAATGAGAAGGGCTTGCCAGTGAGGCAGGTTTCGCGTGTATTAATTTCGAGGGGCGAGCCTTCTGTGTAGCCTGCGAGATCTTCGACGGGGAACCCGATCTTGATGAGGGCGCATTTCACGTTGCCGCGATCACCGGGCTTCACGAGGATGCGTTTCATGTCGGGCGTACCCGTGACGTATTGCTGGAGTTCCTTGTGGTGGAGGAGTTCCATGATGAGCATTTCGTCGTCGGACTGGATGACAAGTTGGTCATCGTCGCCACGGTAGAGTTTTAGGCGACCATAGCGGTCAATATTGTCTTCAACTTCGACGATGATGTTCTGGGGAATGTCGTATTTTGTGAAGGTTTCCAGACCGGTAATAATTTCGGGTGCGGTGAGTCCTGCGGCTGCGGCATTCCAGAGGGAGAGGGGGGTGAGGCGGTAGGTGTGAATATGCTCTGGTGATTTCACGAGTTCTGCGAAACTTGCGAGGCAGTCGCGTGCATCTTCGAATGCGGGTCCGTCGGTCTCCAGCAGTATGGAGCGATCGGACTGTATGATCATGGGTCTGTCTTCGTTATTAGCCATAGCGTTGGAGTGTAGCAAAACAGGAGGGCATTTGCACGGGAATAGAAATAGCGTGCATGCGCTGTCTTCTGCATCAACTTGAGTGAGGAGGGTAAACGCGGAGATTCCCGCCTTCGCGGGAATGACAGGAGTGGTGGTTACTTGACGCGGTCGAAGCGTTGGGCTATATCGTCGTTGAGGCGTTGGATGTGGGCCCGGGTGAATTCGAGCGGGTCGAGGGTGTCGTCTTCGATGAGGGGGGTGAGATCCATGGCGAAGGTGATGCCAGTACATTCGTCTACGCCGTGGGACTGGTGGTAGGTAGCGTTGGCGCGTTGACGACCCTGGGTTGCGAGGTCGTAGCGTTTACCGCCGACGACCTGGGAGTCGAAGATGGACACGAGGGACATCTGGAGGTTTTCATGGGCGGACACGTTGAAGGCAACTTTGTCGTCGTCAATCATCCAGTCGAGGTTTCGCCAGACTTCACAGCCATAGACTTTTTTGGGGCGTTCGTCAGCGGGGAGGGTGCGGAGTGCTTCGATGAGGCGCAGGGTAACGCCTACGTGGGTGTCGTGCTTGTCTGCGAGGTTGTGGGTGTAGAGCACTTCGGGTCGGGTGGCCTTGAGGATGGCAACGTAGTCGGCAACGACACCGTGGTCTTCGGAGGATTTGACGTGGCCACTGGGGTGGTTGAGGAGGAATTGTGCGGCGTATTCACCGACATAAGCTGCCTTCTTTTGTTCTTCGTTGCGCACGGTGACCATTTCCTCGTTGGAATAGTTTTCGTAGACATTGGTGCGGGCGGAACCTGCACCGTTGGTCACCACCACGCCCGTATACCATTTATGGGGTTGTTGGAAACAGGCAAGGATGCCGTGGTAGGCCATGATCTCGAGATCGTCCTGGTGTGCACCTACAGCCAAGTGGGTGCAGCGTGCCAGGGCAGCCGCTTCATCGGTGTTGTCCGGGATGTAGCATTCGGCGTTGGGTTGGGAGAATTGCATGGTCTGTGTTCCTTGGCTTTACGCCTGGTCAATAACGGGAAGACTGGCAGCGGCAATGGATTGTCCTACGCGACGGCTCTTTTCGTCAGGCAGTTGCACATTAATTTTGGCAGCGAGTTCGGGGAATTCGCGGTTGAGAATGTCGTTGGCCCCATTGAGGAGGAGATCACCGCCCCGACCTGAGGTGCAGCGACCCAGTATGAGGACATGATTGATGTCGTAAAAGTCGGCGTAGTGGGCGATGGAGTAGCCGAGGTAGATACCCATGGAGCGCCAGATGTTGGTGGCCCCTTCGTGACCGTCTTCAAGGAAGGTCTGGACGTGCTTCAGGCGATCCGCGTCGGTACCGCCTTCGGGGAGATCGATGCCTGCGCGGGGTGCGAGACGAAATACACATTGCTGGGAGAAGTAGCGTGCACCGACACCATAGTCACCGGACCATTCACAGCGGTCGGCATGGGGGTTGTAGTCCACAGGGGCGAAGGCGAGTTCGTTGAGCCATTCGGTGATGTTGCCGTCGGTAGTTACATAGCCTGCGGCTTCGCTGGAGCCAAGAGCAATACCGAGGATACCGTTTTCTTCGAGGGACATGGCCCCTGCGAGTGCAGTGACTTCGCCATCGTTTACGATAGCAAGGGGCACATTGAAGTCCCTGGCGAAATTAAGAAACATATCGCGAACGATGTGATAGTTTTCTTTGGGGATCCCGCGGAAGAGGGATGCGATCATGGGGCGGTTGTTGACATAGACCCCTGCTGATGAACCACCGATGGCATCGACACGGGGCATCTTGGCAGCGGCGGTTTCGAGGGCTTTTCGTACTTCGCTCACATGGTACTCGGGGTCACTGTTTTGCCGGGGTTCCCAGACCACCTCTTCGGAGTAAATGGCCTCGCCATCAACCACAGCAGAGACTTTACGGTCTGAAGCACCGAGGTCGAAGCCAATACGACAACCATCCAGATGACGACCCAGGGGTGCCGTGTTTTCATGTTTAGCGGGGACCTCTTCCGGGGTGCACACGATAATTTTAAATGGTCGGGCATAGACGCTGTTGCCCATAAAGTCGGCATCAAATTCACGAAGACTACCCTCCCGGTAGCAGGTCTGGAGGTATTCACCGATGTGGGCCGGGCCACCGACATGAACAGTGCAGGCACCGCGCTGCCAGAGCAGAAATTTCAGGATGCGCTCTGCGTAGAGGAGGTTGGCTTCGGATTGGGTCGCATCCCGGGCAAAGGCAATAGTTTCGTAGCGTGAGACCGAGCCATCGCCACGCTCCATACCAAAGATGAGGGGGACGGCCTGTCCGGCATCTTCGGCGGCCTTGCGGAAGGTGCGATTGCAGAGGACCGCGGGTCGGTATTCCGGTTCGAGTGGCGGTACAGTGTTTGCAGGTGTGAGAAAGAAATCAGCGGACATTAATTTAAACCCTGGTATTTTGGCAATAAAGTTTCACCACTTTACTTATGTT
>CALAXS010000146.1 GCA_937895305.1 uncultured bacterium | reverse complement strand
ACACAATGAACTATCTTAATGCGCCGTGGTCCCATCCAGTCATAGACTACCGCACCCAGGAAGGCAAATGCCGACAATAGCAAAATGGCCTTACTCAAAATGGCACACCCCAGTAATAACCCCGCCAGGAATCCATAGGCACAGCACCAGCCATAGCGCAAGGATGCACGCCAAAGAAGCAATCCACAACAAAAATAAAACAGGGCAGGTACTTCACCGTACAAGGTTCGGCTCAGGTAAATACTACCGAATGCGCAAGGCACAAACAGGGCTGCAAGTACCGCACTCTGATTGCCCCATGCACGTCGTATCAAGGCGAAGAAGGCCAGGCTTAGTCCAATGCTAAACAATGCTATGGGTAAACGCCCCTGCCAAAGGCCAACACCAAGCAACTTGAAACTAAATGCTATAGGGCTAAGTACTGCAGGTCCAACGGAATCAAAGGAATCGAAATCCTTGAACCCGGTTTTGGGATTGCCGGAAGCATAACGACCGTGAATGGCCAGATTCTTCGCTACGATGAGGTGATGGCTTTCGTCCGGGGCAACTTCAGGGTAATCGCTACTATTATATCCATGGATGCAGATTTGAAGTATCAAAATCATCGTCAACACCGCCCATACTTTGCCACCTATCTTGTTCGCTACAATCTCTTCCACGGTAAATGATTCCGACCGCTTCGCCAGAATCCCCAATGCAGAAAAGGCCATCAAGCCAAAGAAGCCAAATCGAATCCACAAACCCCAACCCAATTCTGAGGCACGGTCTGGAAATAGCAGCAAAAGGATCAGTGAGGCCATACTCGTAAATGTTGAGCATACTAAAACGGGGATAGCCCCTATGGTGACGAAACGCTGCATGGTCCTCCTTCCTGAACAGAGGCAGTATACCGAAAATGCATGAGTGGTTTAAGCTACACGCCTCAAGGTGATACTCTGTAGCCAACAAGGAGGACGGAACCGTGTCCGATGCCCCGCCATTTCCCCAAAACGTCATCGCTATCATCTGGGACTTCGACAAGACCCTGTCGCCCCATTACATGCAGGATCCCCTATTTGATGCCTATAGTGTGAATGACAAAGTGTTTTGGGCCGAAGTGAATGCGCTGCCAGAATACTATAAACGTGCCGGGATTCATATCCAGCCAGACACCTCCTACCTCAGTCACCTGCTTACCTATGTGCAGCAGGGCAAGATGCCCGGCCTGAACAATGCCCGGCTCAACGAACTGGGTGGTGAAATTGAGTTATTTCCCGGGTTGCCCGATTTTTTCGATATCCTCAAGGATTTAGCGATAGGCTTTCAGACCGAGGACTTCAAGCTGACCCTGGAACACTACGTCGTCAGTACAGGTCTGGGCGAGATGATTCGTGGCTCAAAGATAGCCGACAAACTGGACGGTATCTGGGCCTCCGAATTTATCGAGACCCCGGCAGCAGTGGGCTACGACCCCGACAGCATACCCCATTCCGGCGTAATCTCACAGATTGCTGGCTTCCTCGACAACACCACCAAGACCCGCGCCATCTTTGAAATCAACAAAGGCGTAAACAAATACCCAAAAGAGCGTAGCGTGAACGACACCATCGAACTTGCCAATCGGCGGGTACCCTTCGAGAATATGATTTACGTCGCCGATGGCCCCAGCGACATCCCCAGTTTCTCTGTCATGCGCAAGAACGGTGGACGGGCCTATGCCGTCTATGACGAAAACGACCAGAAGCAATTCGCCCAGGCTGAGAAGCTCTCCTCTGATGAACGGGTAAACGCCTTCGGCCCGGCCAACTATGCAACAGGCCAAACCGTGAACTGGCTCAAGCTCAAGGTGAGCGATATGGCCCAGCGACTGCAAAAGAATAACAACGAGCGTCGCCAACGTCAGGTGAGCCGTGGACCCCAACACATCGATGAATAGCATCCTCATCACCGGGGCCTCCACAGGGATCGGCGCGGCCTGCGCCCTCCATCTGGCCCGGCACGACTGGACCGTCTACGCCGGGGTGCGCAAAGAGGAAGACGGCAAAGCACTCCAGGAACAATCCGCGTACCCGGACAATATCGTCCCCGTTCTCCTCGATGTTTGCAATACGGAGCAGATACGCGAAACTATCCAACAGATTGCGACCAAAGTGGGGGAGAGGGGCCTTCAGGGGCTCTTCAACAATGCAGGGATTTGCGTGGCAGGTCCATTGGAATCCCTGCCCCTGGAACGCTTCGAGCAACAAATGGCCATCAATGTGAACGGGCAACTCGCCGTGACCCAGGCCGCACTACCCCTCATCCGCATGGGCAAGGGGCGCATCATCTTCACCAGTTCCACCTCCGGTTTTCTGTCTACGCCCCTTCTTGGTCCCTACTGCGCCTCCAAATTTGCCCTGGAAGCTATGGCCGATGCTCTCCGTATGGAACTTCACCCCTGGAACATCCCCGTTATCCTCATCCAGCCCGGTGCCATTGCTACGCCAATCTGGGATAAATCCAGTGCCGCAGGGGAAGTGGATACCGAAGCGATGACCGCGGAAACTCGTGAACGCTACGCGCCATTGATTAACAAATTGCGGGACCACGTCGCTTCATCTGATGACCGCTGCATCCCGGCGGAAGATGTGGCCCGGCTCCTTCATCGCATCCTCACCACGGCCACGCCCAAAACCCGCTACCGCATCGGCACAGACGCGGGACTCCAGTATTTCCTTGCACGCTACGTGCCGGACCGTCTCCGTGGCTGGTTGATCTTGCGGAAACTAGGCTTGAAATAGGACATGCGGCGTCGCATAACCTTTATTCTTGCGGCAATAAAAGACGAAAACAGACACAAAAACAGCTAAGATCACTACAACGTAGATTTCCATGATCTGCGAAGTCGCAGTGTAATCAGAAATACCAGAC
>CALAXS010000145.1 GCA_937895305.1 uncultured bacterium | reverse complement strand
GGTCGCTTTCCTGTTGGACGATGCTCAGATCAAATTCAATGAGCTGTTCCCAGGCCCGTTTCAGGCTATCAAGCATCATGTTTACTATGCGGGAAATGATACGATTTTCGATCTCGGTAAGCTCACGGGGCTCGCTCAGCGTGGCACCTTTGCCACCCAACACGCGATCGACTACGGGGAAGACGATACTGGGACTCATTTCGAGCACCGCGGTACCTTCCAGGGGGGCCATATCAATGACGGTCAAACTTGTGGGTCGTGCCACGGAAAGGATGAACTCGTCATAGGTGAGTTGGTCGATGGAAGAGAGATCAATGCGTACAACAGTACGGAGGAAGGGGGGGAATACGATACTGACTTCGCGACTATAGGCCTCGAATAGACTTTGCAGGCCCTTGAACTGCTCTTTGGATACGCGTTCAGGCCGTCGAAAGTCATAGGTGGTTAGTGCGACATCTTCATTTTGGGCATTATTGTCCTCCTCAACCGCGGCACCTTCCGACACAGCATTGAGTAAGAGATCGACTTCGTCTTGACTGAGAATATCGGCCATATACGATTATTGGCTCCCAGCGGGCTATAAAAACCGTCAAATAACATCGCGAGTATAGCATAGGGTACGGAGTGGCGCAACCCGTTTTCAGGCCGATAAGATCTTAACTACGTGGGGTTGATGCATAAACACGCTACTTTACGAATGGACGGGTAATTCCGGGAATGCCTTCTCTTCATTTTTAGCAGGAAAGCTGTCAACTTCTATGCATGATCGTGCGTTTATATAGACGAACACAGGGTGATGCCAAGCCACCCTTCAAATTATCCTCCCCTCGCGCGGGTCGATACCCTCCCCAATCGGCCCGCGCTCTCTTTTTCTATGGGGCGTTATCGGGTGCCTAGCCCACGATTCAATAGGCGGCGTACTGCAATCCCGGGACCTGAATCGAGGATGCGTAGCCCATCCATCCGTCCATCCACTTTTGCAGCAAAAGTTTTCATAGTATCGGTGCTATCGATCCAGATACGCCGTAGCGTAAAAGGGTCATCCCCCTGGAAGATTGGGCCGTAGCGATTGCTTACGGCGAGGGTATATCCTGCAGATTTAACCAATGCAGTGGTGACTTCGTCGTAGTCCAGCGCAGACCCGTATGGGTATGCAAAAATGGTGACGGGTTTTGCCAATTCGTTTTCCAGTATGGCTTTGCTAGCTTCGATTTCATTTTGCTGTATATCAACATGCTGCTGACTCAGGTGGGGATGGGTCATGGTATGCGAGCCGATGGTGATGCCCATGCTGTCGAGCTTGCGTAACTGATCCCAATTCATGAGTTGCCCGTCTTCGGGATGAGGGTCATCATCCAACGTTCCCTCAGCGCGACCTGCCACCATAAACACCGTGGCAGGAAAGGCATGCTCAACGAGGATGGGGGCGGCGTTTTCCAGATTGTCCACATACCCATCGTCGAAGGTGATAGCTATACCAGGTTTGGCTTGTGCTGCGTCTTCCAGCGAGATGACGGAGTGGTGTTCGGCCAGCCAAGCCATCTGCGCCGCGAAATCTTCGGGTAGGACGTTCATCTCATGACTGCGGTAACCGACGCTGTGGTAGGTGAGGATGCGAGTCCTGGAAGGCCCGAAGGGCCAGAACAATCCAAACAGCCCGACTGCGAATTTCAGGGCTTGCTTGAGTGCGTTCTTGATGCGTCGTCCCGTTGTCATGGAGGCTATAGCTCCTTTGCTGTGAGTCGGCCCCAGCCGTAGCCCAGGGCGTAGCTGCAATAGGCACCGAAACGCAGGGCTTGTCCGGTGGCCAGGGCTTTGAGGAGACGCAGGGGAAATCGCGCGATGCGATAGGTTAAAGAAGTTCTGGGTTGGAAGTTTTCACCCGCTAACTTTTCGTGGGTTTCATATACGGTTTCAGGGCGAAATTTATAGGCGTAGGCTGAGCCAAAACCGTTACGGAAAAAGATGCGCAAGAGTTGTGGCCAGCCATCGGGCATGGGGTGATAGATTCGCGCCTGCGGGGCCAGTACGACTTTATAACCTGCTTCGCGTAGGCGTACCCGCAGGTCCGGGTCGAGTCCCCGCAGCAGGTCTTCCCGCTCACCGCCAATTGCGTCGAAGATACGACGGGGTATGGCACAGCAGCCATGACAGGCCAGGTCGCTTTCGGTTACGGCATCCACCACGGGTGTCTGAAAACGGGGGAACTGGGCAGCAGCGCGTTTTTGGAAAGGGCTAGCATCGGGTGCAACCACAATGCTGGCACCCGCCATGCCGATACTGTCGTCCGACTGGATAACTTCGACAAGTCGTTCAAATACAGTGTCATCTGCCAGCTCACTGTCATCGTCGAGAATAACGAGTACTTCACCACTTGTTTGAGCAGCGCCCATGTTAATGGCCTTACCCTGTGGGGAAACGCCCTTGACGATTTTTATTTCATAGTCCGTGAAGCTTTGCGTTTCGATGCTGGTCATGAGCCGCACAACCATGCCGTCACGAATCCCGTCCCGCGAGGGGATTATGAGGGAGAGGTAGGGTGTTTTGTCTCGGGGTGTTTCCATGTTCGCGAGTATAACCGAAGGGAGTATCTTATTGGGAGTCGGTGGACATTATGGCCCCTCGACCTGCTGGGTCAACGATTGCGTTTCGGGCGCATTGGGCCATTGTTTTTTCATGTACTCCAGGTGTTTCTGCGCTTCATTTTTTTGCCCTTGTTCAAGACTGATACTCACGAGGGTCGTAGCGATGTCCATGGCATAAGGGTGATTGACCTGAGCGTCTTCCAGTGCCATGAGTGCTTCACCGGGTCTACCCGCTGAGTTCAGGGCAATGGCATAGACGTATTGAAAGCGTGCATCCTCTGGTGCGCCAAGCGCCGCTTTTTGTAGCGCCACGAGGGATTCGTCTGATTTGCCTTGACGGTGAAGGAGGAGGCCCAGTGCGTGGTGCAGTATCCAGGCTTTGGGGTCCAGCTTTATGCCTGCACGCAGGAGGCTTTCTCCCTCGCTATCCCGTTGCATCGCACGATAGAGATCGGCCAGGTTGAAGCGTGCCTGGGCGAATTGGGGTTCCAGGACGAGCGCCTGTTTATAGTCGCCTTCCGCTGCTGTCAGGTTGCCCCGTTTATAGTGAAAGACGCCCAGATTCAAGTGGGTGTCCGGGCGATCCGCCTGAAACATGAGGGTGTCCTCATAGGCGGCAAAGGCCTCCTCAAGCTTTTTACGATCTGCGGTATCCAGGTATTCCAGTGGAAGATCCGCCAGGGTATGGGTCGCTTCATGACGCACGGTAGCGATGGCATCTTCCAACAGGGGACTTACCAGAGGCCACCGTTCTTCGGGAGGGATATATTGCATCATCTTCAGTGCATTGATACGCACCATGGGGCTATCGTCTTTTAGGAGTTCTATCCCCAGCAGGACACTTTCCTGAGATGGCCTGTTGACGAGAGCAGACAAGGCCGTAGCACGCACGATGTCCGGGGTCTCCAGATCTTGCGTCCGTGTTATCAACTTTGCGATGCCTTCGGGTGCGCCCTTACGACCCAGTGCCAGATCTTCACCAAAATGGCGGGGGTGTTCGCTGTCGGGAAACCAGGTTGCCAGATGATCTGCGGCCCATGTATTGCTCTGGTCGGTGTGGCATTGGATGCATGCGTTGGGCGACCCCAGCTTGATGGAGAGGTCGGGACGGGGTATGCGAATGCTGTGATCACGCCGTGGGTCCACGACCATATAGGTGCGTTCCGGCATGTGACATTCTACACACTGTGCCCCTGTTGAGCCTTCCTGGTGGAAGTGGTGTGCAGGGCTGTCATAGACCGTGGGCAGGTGACATTGTGCGCAGAGGCCATTGCCCGGTATACGGGTTCGTACACTGTGCGGGTCATGGCAATCGCTACAGGTAACGCCCCCATGGAACATCTTGCTTTGCACAAAAGAGCCATAGACATAGACTTCATCGCGAATCTGGCCGTCGTCAAAATACAGGGGGGCCTCCAGTGCTTCCACCAGATGACTGTTCAGGATGGATTTACCGGGTGCATAGTGTTCCCGTAATTGCGAACGACGGGAGTGACATCGTGCGCAGGTATCAATTTCAGTCTGGGACGTACGTGCGGGTACCCGTTCTGCGGTCGTCTCATGGGGTTGCATGACCCACCGCGCCAGGGTTTTTTCCTTGAGGCGCACGGTCAATCCCATATCATCCGTGGTACCGGAGGCGGTACCCTCGTGTTGCTGTGCCCAGTTAACGTGATTATCGCCGGGTCCATGGCAGGTTTCACAGGATACATCTATCTCGGACCAGGAAGTCTGGAAGCTATCGGTCTTTGCATCATAGCCCTTGTGCAGGTCTGTGCTGTGGCATTCTGCACACATAAAATTCCAGTTCTGATACACCCCGGTCCAGTGCAGGATATCATCATGGGGTATGGGCTCATCTTCATAGAGGTGAAACCAGCGTTGTCCGCCCGCTTCAACGGGGCGGCTGTCCCAGCACAGGCCCAGAACCTGCATTCGACCATCAGGAAAAGCGATGAGGTATTGTTGCAAGGGGTGAACCCCAAAAGTGTAGGCAACTTTGAAGGGTTGTATCGTACCATCGGCACCATCGGTGTCCACCATAAAGGTATCGCCCTCCCGATAGAAACGGGATACAACACCGTCCTTTTCAAAGGTGGTCCCCGAGAAGTCTCCCAGCACCGATTCTGTCGTTGCAGGTTGCATGGCTTTGTCGTGATGAGAACCGAGCCATGCTTTATGTTCGGTTTCATGGCACGTAGCGCAAGACGATCGACCTACATACCCTTTGTGCAAATCAGGATTCATCGTGGCGGGTTCAGCGACAACAGCAAGTTCTGATGCCAGGGATTGGGGTGTATTGGATACAGCAGGCTTTTCTGTCGTTGCAGGTGTGCAACCCAGGACGCACACCAGGAGCACAGTGAACAGGACCAGAACGCGAAGTAGTGGCAAACTAGACTTCCCCTTCCTCAGGGATAAACCCATACATGGAAATAAGATCAAATTCCCGCTTGCGCTTGGGACGTTGGGCCTCGTCGGTTCGGTGTGCAATTTTATGGGCGGGTGATCCGCCCCATACTTCTCCCGGTCCTATATTTCGGTTGATGATGGAACCCGGTGAGATGAGTGCACCATCACCAATGGTGACCCCGGGCATAAGGTAAGAGTTGGCGCCAATGAAACAATTCTTGCCGATGCGTATAGGTTCTGTTATGTGAGGTGTCAGGCGCCAATGGATGTCGGTGCCCTGAAAGAGGTGATTGGTATCACGCGCTACAACAAAGGGGCCGATATAGGTGTTGTCTCCAATGATTACTTCATCGTTGACCTGGAAGAGGGCATAGTCTGAAATTTCCACACCATTGCCCAGGGTGATGTGTCCCTGCTTATGGGTGCGGAGAACTACGTTGCCACGAATGATGCAATTATTCCCGAGGGTCACCTTACCCTTCACCTCAATATTGATACCGGTTACCTTGCAGCCTGTTCCGATTTTTTTAAAGCTGCGTAATACGCGCGCTTCTCGCCATGATGCTAACCAGCTCATTTAATAAATCCTTATCCTTGGTGAGACTATATTTTACAGGCCCTGAACAGGGAAATACAGTAT
>CALAXS010000144.1 GCA_937895305.1 uncultured bacterium | reverse complement strand
CCCCGGTGATGACTGAAATCTAGGATGCCGAAGGCACTGCCCTACATTCGCCTGTGTTTCTCGGTGCACGACCTCGTCCCCCCCTGCGTCCGGATCTTGTGAAAGCCGAATTCGAAAAATACGAGCAGGCCACCGGGATTCTCTTTTGCCAGGATGCACGATTTACCAAAAACACCACCGCAGGTTGGGACCAGATTCGCGCGATTCGTGTGCTGGCCGGTAAAGGTCTGACCACGCGCTCGTCTCACTCCTACATCGTCCATCAAGGTAACGAGACGGTCGAACTGGGCACGGTGCCCCTCGCTGCGGACGGTTCGTTTTGTATCGAAGTGCCTGCCGACACACCCCTGGCATTGCAGGCCGTGGATGGCGAAGGTCGCTCCGAACTCAACGAGATGTCCTGGATTTATGTGCGTCCTGGAGAACGTAGATCCTGTGTGGGTTGTCACCAGCCCCGTCAGTCCGCGCCCCTCGCCCATTCTTCTAGAGCACAGGCCCTTGATACCCCACCCCTCAAACTGCTGGGTAAAGGCCATCCCCATCACTTCCGGGGTAACAATGCCGCAGTGACTGGTTTGATGGAACTCCAGTTTGACCGATTCCGCGAAGTGGCAGGGATTAACCGGCACAGTGGCACGGGTGACCCGGACACTACAGGTGCTGCGTTGGTGGATGAACTCATTGCACTGTTGAAAGGCGATGACGACGACCTGAAAATTTCTGCGGCCCAACGCCTCGCTATTTTCCGTAACCCCAAAGCGGCCCCTGCCCTCGCAGAATGTCTAGAATCACAGCAGCGGGAACTCCGCGTAGCTGCCGTCGTCGCGCTGGCTTCCTGCGGTACACGCCATACCGTCCCGTTATTGCTCCAGGCCCTGAACGACGACGACCGGCTCGTTGCCGAAGGGGCCACCATGGCCCTGGAAAATATCACTGGGCATCGCGAAGATTACGCCACCACGGACCCGGCTACAGCCTGGCAGGACTGGTTCGCCAACACGACCTGGGACGCTATCGAAGCCGATTTAATCCAGCGTATCGATTCCGACGATAAAGACGAAGTACGTCAGGCTGCCGTGGCACTGGGACATACGGGAACCCTCAATGCACGCAAGGCACTGCGCCAGTACGTTCTCAGGGAAGCGAAAAATAACCCCTATCCTGCCTGGCAGCGAAAAGGGAACAAAGGCGACAATGCCCGGTTCAATGCGGAGTCCGATGTGAACCCCCGCACCCTCCAGGCCGTGACCCGTGCTATAGGGGCCATCGGCGATAAAGACGCTGTACCCATGCTGGCAGACATCCTCGAAGAACACAGCGTAGTGCAAAAAGGAAACCTTTTCCTCGCTGAAGCGGCAGCGGAGGCGTTGGGTCTCATCGGTACGATTGAAGCGGAAGCGGCACTCATCAAGGCTTTCGGAGCATTGCAGGATTACCCGGATTACACGAACTGGTACGGCGACCACGAAGCACTTATGTCCTGCCATGCGTCGCCCATCCACTACTTCATTCTCCAGGCCCTCGACGCCATGGGCTCAATCAGCGCGAACGCTATTTTGTCCGATATCATCCGTTCCGTACCCATCGACCCGGACCGTGGATTGCTCATGCCCAACGACGATTACGAAATGCTCGTGGGTCGCATCCTCCGTCGTCATGGCAACGCCACTGCGGTGATAGAGACCTGTCTCGCTATGCTCGGCGACACAGACGCTAAGGCAGACCCCACATTGAAAAAAGCCCTGTCCATCACCATTCGTTGTTGGGCGGGTCACCCCGGTCCTGAAAACCGCGCAGCACAGATACTATCCATGACCTGTCGCGACGCTGCCTATGCGCCCCGTGCTGAAGCGGCTCTCCTGCGTTACTGCACCCTCGACTCCGGTATCGAGCGTGTGTTTAATACGGGTATCCCCGTGGTGGATGCCCTGCCCAAAGAAAACTGGGTCTCCTTTTACCTCGCCCGCACCCTGGGCAATCTGGGCAATCCCGCCTCCGCAGAACCGCTGATTGCAATTCTGAAAAACGCGCCACCCGAAGCCGCCAGTGGTCGTCCCGACCCTCTTGGACCGGGCAACCTTTTCTTGCACAACGGCCTGACCCCCTGCTGGCGCGCAGCCGTCGCCTGGGCCCTTGGCGAGATTGGTGATGCACAGGCCGCCCCGGTGTTGTTGGTTATTGTTGGTGACCTTGAGAATGCCACCGACACCCGTCACGCCGCTGCGGTCGCGCTGGGCCAGATTACCGACGCTGCCGGCAAAGAGCGGATTCGTGAAATCGCTGACGATTACCCCGAACGTTCCGTGCGCCTGGCTTTGCTCGAAGCAGCGCAGATGACCGAGGAATAGAGAATGAGGTTTTTTTGCACAGCGATAGCACTATTGACCCTGCTCCTTGCAGGCAGAGCCTTCACTGCACCCCATGAGTTCTATGTGCAGAAAAATACCTTTGTGGAGACGATGCTCTCCACACGCGCCAAAGTGGTGACGGCGGATAAAATTCCGCGTGGCGACTTGACTGATCTCTGGTTGCGCGTTCAGCAGGACTTTCCCCTGGAATCCGACTGGCTGAATCAGGACCTCGGTATCAAAGCAGTAGAATCCTGGTTCCGAAAAAGCAACGACACCACCAAAGAAAAAACGGCTATCCGCAAGGCCCTGTCCGGATTGGAAGGCCATAGTGCGTACACCGCACGTCTCAATGAATTCGAAAAAGGAGACCTCCCCACGACTGACCCACGCTGGCTCACCCTGTACAGCGAAATCGCCCAGGCTCGTCGTCTTCAACGCCTGAAACCTCTTCTGACGACCTGGCCCCAAATCGTGTTCACCAAGCACTTCAGTCTCGGCGGTTCACACTACGCCTACACCGAAGACCTCTCCGATACCGCCTATCCGGAACGGGTAAAAAACAATCCCGACTACCGCATGGGCGCGTCCCTTTGTTTACTGCAACTCAACGCTGATGGCACAGCGAATGTCGAAACCCTCTACGAAGCGCCGGACGGTGTCATTCGCGACCCGGATGTATCCTGGGACGGACAGCGCATCCTCTTTTCCTGTCGCACCTCCAATGACGATGACGACTTTCATCTCTATGAAATGGAGGTGAAAACCCGTGAAGTACGTCAATTGACCGAAGGTCTGGGCTATGCCGATTACGAAGGCATCTACCTGCCCAATGGCGACCTCCTCTTCAACTCTACCCGTTGTGTACAAATTGTCGATTGCTGGTGGACCGATGTGAGCAACCTCTATACCACCAATGGCGACGGACAACAAATGCGCCGGGTGAGCTTTGACCAGGTTCACACCAACTACCCCACGGTCATGGACGACGGACGAGTCATCTATACCCGCTGGGACTACAACGACCGGGGCCAGCTCTTTCCACAGCCCCTCTTCCAGATGAATCCCGACGGTACCGGGCAAACCGAACTCTACGGAAACAACGCCTGGTTCCCCACGACCTTGCTCCATTCCCGCAGCATCCCCGGCACCAATAAGATTATCTCCATCGCCTCCGGTCATCACAGTCACCAGCGCGGGAAGCTCTGCATCATCGACCCGGCCAGGGGACGGCAGGAAGCCGACGGCATTCAACTCATCGCGCCAGTGCGCGAGACCACGCCCGACCGCATTGATGCCTACGGTCAGGACGGTGACCAGTTCCAATATCCCTATCCCCTGAACGAAGAACAATACCTCGTGACCTACAGTCCTTATGGCGGGAATCGTCGTTACCAGAAACCCTATGCCATTTATTTCATGGACCGGGATGGTAATCGCGAGTTGCTGGTTTCTGACGCGACCATTTCCTGTAACCAATCCATACCTCTCGCACCCCGTGCCCTGCCCCATGCCCGTCCCAGCCAGGTGAACTACGCCAAAGACGAAGGCACCTACTACATTCAGGATATTTACACCGGCCCCGGACTGGCAGATGTAGACCGGGGTGCCATCGAAAAACTCCGCGTAGTCGCCCTCGACTTTCGTGCTGCCGGCGTAGGACACAACTCAAACCACGGCGAAGCAGGCGGTGCGCTGGTGAGTACGCCCATCGCTACCGGGAACGGCGCATGGGACCCCAAGATTGTGTTGGGTGAAGCCAGGGTCTATGACGATGGTTCAGCCCTCTTCAACGTCCCTGCGCGAATGCCCGTCTACTTCCAGGCCATAGACAAAAACGGGCACGTGGCCCAGACCATGCGCTCCTGGTCCACGCTCCAACCCGGCGAATTCTTCTCCTGCGTGGGCTGTCACGAAGACAAGAACCAGGCGCCGCCTGTGGCGAATAAAAATACCCAGGCCATACAGAACGGTTCCCAGGCGCTCGCGCCATTTTACAATGTGAAGGGCGGATTCAGTTTCACGAAAAACATTCAGCCCATCCTTGATAAACATTGTGTCAGTTGCCACGACAATCGTGAAGCATTAACCGCGCTACTCCTGGGTGAACAGCCCAAGGGCGAAAGTGGCGCTACAGTACTCTCGGCGAATAAGCCCTTTAGCCTTGGTGCTGCCACCATAGAGGATGACGTGGCGGGTCGTCGCTGGAGCGAAGGGTACCTCGCCCTCACCAATAGTCAATGGGTTGAAAAGCGGGGCAAATCCGCGCAGGGCCGCCCCAATGAAATGGTGAACTGGATCACGTCCCAGTCCCGTCCCGAAATGTTGCCGCCCTATCACGCGGGTTCCGCGAAGAGTCAGTTGATGACCCTCATCCGCGAAGGCCATGGAAAAACAACACTCAGTGAAGAAGAACAGGCACTTGTGGCCTGCTGGATTGACCTGGGTGTGCCTTACTGTGGCGACTACACCGAGGCTGCTGCCTGGGATGAACGGGAAACAGCGGTTTATGAACGGGCCCTGGATAAGCGCAAAAAAATGGAAGCCCTGGACCGGGAAAGTATCCTGTCCATGTTGGCGAATAACGAGAAAAAGTAACAAAAGTTGAATGAATGTTTTTGCGGTAGAGGTGTCTGTTGGTGTTGCATGGCAAAGACCAGAACTATCTCGTCATTGCGAGGAGACTCCGCCGACGCGGCAATCTCTTGCTCTCATCGTCGCAGTAGAACAACATTGGCTGCCACTGTTCTGTCGTCTGGGCCAAGCCAGATTGCCACGTCGCTACGCTCCTCGCAATGACGGGTGGGGTTATATTTGTAGTGACGAGTATGGGGTATAGCCCAAAAACATAGACATAGATTTATATTATCCAAAGTGATTTGG
>CALAXS010000143.1 GCA_937895305.1 uncultured bacterium | reverse complement strand
CCCCTCAAAGAAGAAATCGATGCTGCTGTTATTGCTATTCTAAACGATCAAACCTTTCGCACCGCACCCGTTTGTGAACGCTTCGAGTCCAAGATGGCTCGATTCGCCGGGGTGAAGCATGGCCTGGGTGTATCCACAGGAACCGACGCTATCCTGCTCATGCTCAAAGCTGCGGGCATCCAACACGGTGACGAAGTCATCACCACACCCTTTACCTTTTTTGCCACCGCAGGTGCCATCGTCAACGCTGGCGCAAAGCCTGTCTTTGTAGACATCGAGCCAGATACCCTCAACATCGATCCCGCTTTAATTGAAGCGGCCATCACCGAAAAAACAAAAGCCATCATCGCCGTTCACATCTTCGGCCAATGCGCAGACATGGACCCCATCCTTGCGCTGGGTAAAAAACACAATCTGCCCGTATTCGAAGACTGCGCCCAGGCCCTCGGCGCAAAATACAAGGGACGCGATGCCTGCTCTATGGGCCTCGGCGGCTCCATCAGTTTCTATCCCACCAAGAACCTCGGTGCTGCGGGCGAAGGTGGACTCATCCTCACCAACGACGACACTCTGGCCGAAGAAGTTAAAAAGCACCGCTGTCACGGCATGGTGGGCACCTACATGCACGACCTCGTGGGCACCAACAGCCACCTCAACGCCATGCAAGCTGCCGTACTCGAAGTTAAGCTCCCCCACCTTCCCGCATGGAACGACGCACGACGCGCTATCGCAGCCCAATACAACGCCGCCTTCGCCGACTGTCCCGGCATCACCCTCCCCGTTGAACGCGATGAAAGCTACCACGTATACCACCAATACGTGCCCCGGGTTAAAAATCGCGATGCCGTCCTCGAACTCCTGCGCAGTAAAGACATTGCCTGTGGCGTTTACTATCCCCTGTCCCTCCACCAGCAAGAATGCTTCAAATCCTGGGTCGATGCAGACACCTCCTGCCCCGAATCCGAACTGGCCTGCAAAGAAGTACTCGCCCTGCCCATCTACCCTGAACTGACCCAGGCACAAATCCAGGAAGTCATCGACGGGGTTAAAGAAGCACTCGCACTTTAGGGTTATACCCGGATAAAGATCTTGCGTTTGTACATCCAGTAACAGATGTACCACAGCACAAAGACCACGCCCAACTCCAAAACCACCTCATTCATTAACCAGCCGAAGTGCGTTTCCAGTCGACCATGAACCCAACGAACCAACAAGCCCTCCATCACGTAGATAGCAATGGAGTTCATGCCCACGACGACAAAGGGGAAGGCCCATTTTTTATACCCCTTGAAATCGACCACATAGAGAAATGCAGCCAGGAACAACAAGGTCCACCCTGCGCTGAATATGGCAAAGGAAGGCGTCCAGATCTTCTTGACGATAGGCGCGATAGACCATTCCCAATCCACCATGGGCCAGATGTGCCCATCCACTGCAAGGCCAAAAGCCAGACAACCCAGTCCCGCCAACGCGATATGCTTAATCTTCTTCCCCAATGCGTTGTCGCTGCGCAAATGCTCCCCCGCCATAATCCCGATCAGCATGGTCGCCATGGAAGGAATAAAACTCAGCGTGACATAACCACTGGGGTGAAAGCTCCACGGCTTACGCTGCGAAAAAAGATTTAAGAACCATTGGTCGAAATACCCTGCCGGGTTTAAACCCTTGTTCCAGTGGGCCGCAAAGCCGCTGAAATAGTTCCAGTCCTTGGGCAAGCCCATAGCCGCAGCATCCACAGGCTCATTCGGTAAAGGCCACAACGCGAAGAGCAGATAATACCCCACCAGAATGCACACCGTAACGATAGCCTGTATCTTAATACCCTTGCCTAACGTCATGAACAGAAAAATATAGGCCAGACCTATCTGGGAAATCACATCTTCAAAGGTCCAATAGGTATAGTGCCGTCCAGCCGACCGCAGAAAGACCCCCAGCAAAATCAGCACCACGGCACGCTTCACCACATGGCGAAACTGCAATGCCCAACTGTCCCCATGTGCCGCACGCGATGCATAGGAATAGGGCATGGCCACGCCCACAATGAACATGAACGAAGGTTGAATCAGATCCCAAAGGCTACAGCCCGTCCAGGTCACGTGGCTGGCCTGGTACTTGAAAAATGTGTCCCAGTACCCACCCGGATTACCGGAACCCCATAGGGCCATACCGAAGATACCGGAAACCAGACACATCATGGTAAACCCACGGTACGCATCCAACGCCACCAGGCGCTCGGGCTTGGGGGGAATTGCTGTCTCAGACATGAAAAGTTCTCCAATTCATTAGGCTCCCCAAAGCCTAACACAGCACCCCTGCCCAGCACCTCAACTTTTAAATAGATATTCCTACACAATAACCCGGCAAAAAGTATAGCGCTTTTATTTGAATACGCTATCCGATTCCCATACCATGCCCTTCCTTCATCAAATGAACAGTAACGGGGTAAAATTCATGCAACTATGGGCAAAATTCTGGGTCGGCTATCTTGTCCTTTGGCTGCTCCTCGCCACCGGATGTGGCCTGTGGTTCTATGGACAATTCCCCTACCTGGTATACTTCCTTATTCCTTTCGTACCACTCATGCTCATGGGCGTAGTCCCGGCCAGTTACGGCCTAATTGCACTTCAGCTACAGTCCTGGCGCACACGCATTTTCCTCCTCGTGATCTATGTCCTCCTCGTGACGCTATTTTTGGGTGCCTTTCCCGCCTATCGAAACGCCCATGAAGCCCCGGAAAATCAAGGGCCTTATCTGTCCTGGGCCAGTGATCCCAAGACGACCATGACCGTTTCATGGACCACCGCAGCTCCAAGCCTGGGCATGGTGAAATGGCGTTCATCCGAGAAGGAAGAATTCCAAATCAAAATGGGCAACGTAGAAACCCGATTTCACCACCTTAGCTTGACCGACCTGTCGCCAGATACCACCTACACCTATCAGATTCCAGAGCTTGGTACACAATCGTACTTATTCAACACAGCACCCGCTGCGGATGACGATTTCTCATTTATTGCGTATGGGGATAACCGTCCCTTTGGCGGCATATCGAAACATGGTGCCGTATTTGCAGCCATGGAGAAAACTGCACGGATTGACGAACCCATTGATTTTATAATCAACACTGGTGATTTAGTGGAGAATCCCGGCCAGGGACATGGGTGGCAGTGGTACGATTTCCTGAACACTATCATGCCCCTTGCAGCGTCCCATCCCTACCTCGTCAGCCTTGGAAATCATGAGGCCCGGGGCGGAACAAGGTACTACGATTCCTATTTTGATTTTGGTTCCCCTGACCCCTGGTATTCCATGACCTATGCCAATGTTCATTTTGTTTTCCTGTCCTCAGAACACGATCTAAATACCGAAAGTCCACAACATACCTGGCTGGAAACGGACCTGGAAGAAAACGCTGAAAAAAGCCGCTTTATCGTGGTCTCCTTTCATCAGCCCCTCCTAACCTACAGTGAGTCCCATGGACGAAATGAGGATTTATCCCGCCATGAACTTCTGATGCCCGTCTTCCGTCAACACGCAGTGGATCTCGTTTTGTCGGGGCATGTCCACTTCTATGAGCATCTTCTGCTGGATGGAATACACAGTGTCACCACCGGGGGTGGTGGTGTCTTACTGTGGGATAAACCCGCAATCGGCCCCAAGACCATAAAAACGGAAACAGCATTCCACTTTTGTAGAATCACTGTTACCGGCGACGAACTCCGTGTCCGCGCTGAACGCCTGGATGGTTCCGTGATTGAGGAATTCATTGCAAGCCGACAGCGCACCCTTCCAGTACCTGGGTAACTAACGTTTCTAAAGGAAGAGCACCACTTTACCCAACTACAAAACCCTCACCCCACCTGTCGTCCCCGCGCCCCTGTCGTCCCCGCGTACCCTGTCATTCCCAACTCGATTGGGAATCCCCCCGTGATAATGCCTAGCCAAAGTCGGGACTGATCACATAACACTCCCGCTCACACGCCCTCCCCATCTTCCCCTTCCTACTCCTCACCCCCACCTGTCGTTCCAGCGTCCCCTGTCATTCCTGAATGACAGGTAATGTGAAGTCATCGCTTCCACTGGTCAGTCAACTGGACCAAGCGAGATTGCCGCGTCGCTGCGCTCCTCGCAATGACGGGTGGGTTGATGTCCTTGCTCCAACTGTTTAGTCATCATTACTTTTCCTCCCCCTCCCTTCCTGTTCCCCCCTTTCTCTGCGTACTTTGCGCCTCTGCGTTAAGCCTATTTTCTTCCCCTGCCCTCCCCCTCTGTGCTCTCAGTGGCCTCTGTGGTATATCTTCCTATTCATTCTTATCCGTGCCCATCCGTACGATCCGCGTCATCTGTGTTCTATTTCCTTCCCACCCCCTAAGCTCTTTATTGAAAAAAAATCAGAAAATAAGGTACTTTCTATTGTGGTAGGGTTTTGATATACTTTACAAA
>CALAXS010000142.1 GCA_937895305.1 uncultured bacterium | reverse complement strand
TGCGCCGGGGGAACAGCCTTCTCATCTTATCTCTTGGTCCCATTGACTCAAACTGTGGATTATTGAGCCCCTTTTTATCCCTCCTGATTTTCTTTCCCAATCTGTGATAATCTGTGCAATCTGCGGACAAAATATTTCCCATCTTCCTCCTTTTTTTATTCCCCTTTTAATTCCCCTTCACGTGAAATCTTTCCTTCCTCCCCCTTTTTTCCTGTATGCTATCTTTACCACCATCAACAAGGAAACCCTATCCGTGACTGATACAACCCTCATACGCGGCAAACTTTTTGGCCAGGGTAAAACCCTCGACATCGAAGTGTGTAACGGCAAAGTCCGCGACATCACATCGGTCACACGCCGCAAGGCCATCGGCTCCGCTACCACCATCATCGCGCCAACTCTATTCGACATACAGGTCAACGGCGTTAATGGCATCGACCTCCAGGGCGACACCATCACCCCCCCGGACTTTCGTACCATCACCGACCACATGGCCTCCTGGGGCGTTTCCCACTGGGTACCCACCTTCGTCACCAGTTCCATCAACGATATGGAAAAAGGATGTCGTGCCTACATAGAAGCCCTCGCCGATCCTATTGTCGCCGCTGCGGCCCCCGGCCTCCACCTCGAAGGCCCCAACATCTCCACCCTGGACGGCCCTCGCGGTGCCCACCCCATCAAGCACGTCAAGCCCCCCCTGCTAAGTGACTTCAACAAACTCTACAAGGCCGCCCAGAGCCGCATTCTTTACGTCACCATCGCCCCCGAACTACCCGGTGCCATTCCCTTTATCAAATCCCTCGTCAAGCGCGGTGTCGCCGTGTCCCTTGGTCATCACAATGCCACAGCAGAGCAAATCACCAAGGCCGTCGATGCAGGGGCCACCCTCTCCACGCACCTCGGCAACGGTGCCGCTTCCATGATTCACCGTCACCAGAACATCCTCTGGCCCCAACTTGCTGACGACCGCCTCCACGCTTCTCTCATCGCTGACCTTCACCATCTGCCCATCCCGGCGCTCAAGACCTTCACACGCGTCAAAGGCCCCAACCGTACCGTGCTCGTTTCCGACTGCGTTCACCTCACCGGACTCAAGCCCGGTAACTACGACATCTTTGAAGGCAAGGTTGAGCTACTGAAAAACGGAAAGATTTGTCTTAGTGGTACGGACCTTCTCGCGGGTAGCGGTCTTCACCTCATCGAAGGTGTGTGCAATACCGCGAAACATACCGACCTCACCCTTCAGCAAGCCTTTGCCTGCGCCACTACCGTCCCTGCGAAACTACTGGGGCAACGCATCAATTTCGACTTGCCTCGAAAAGGACGCAAGGCCAACTTCATCGCGTTTAACAATGAAAAAACTAAACCCCGATTCACCGCCATCTATATCAACGGCAGAAAAATACGTTAACGAGGCTTCCATGGACCAACTCAAAGTAACGATTAGCGGCACCGGATTCGCCGGGGACTTCACCGCCCTGTCCTTTCGCCAGATTCCCCATAAAAACGGCACCGACATCATCCTGGCGGGCGTCACCTCCGGCAGTCTCGGCAACGCTGAACGCTTCGCAGCGAAGCATGACGTTTCCAAAGCCTATGCGTCCCACAAAGAAATGCTCGATGCGGTTCAACCAGATATTGACTGCATCGCCTGCGCCAACCATGCCCACGCCCAATACGTAGTCGAAGCAGCAGAAGCCGGGGTTAAGGTCATCATCCTCGAAAAGCCCCCCGTCATCTGGCCCGGTTACCCCGAAGGCCGTACCGCTGATGCCGAAACCCGCAAGCAGGAATCCATGACCCTGCTCGGTGCCGTCCTCGACGCCGTCGCTGCCAACAACACCAAGCTCCTCTACGCAGAAAATTTCAACTACGTCAACGGCGTCCATGCCCTCGTTGAGTTACTGCAAGAAGCCGAAGCCATCGACAAAGGGAAAGTATTACTCCAGCGCGGTATCTGCGCACATCAGGGTTCCCACGCGCCTGACTACGACACCCTCGCCAAATCCGGCGGGGGTTCCCTCTTCAACAAAGCCTGTCACCCCCTCGGTCCTGCGCTGTATCTCAAGCAAATCGAAGGTCTTCTTCGTGAAGGGCGTCCTATTCGTCCTGTTAAAGTCTCCGCTATTGCCGCCCAAATCCTCAAGCACCAACCCGCATCTTCTGGCGAACACTTTCGCGTCATGCAAAACGTGGACGACTTCGCGCGTATGACCGTCGTCTTCGAAGACAACACCATCGCCGAACTCTACGGCTACGACCTCAGTATTTCCGGCATACGCAACGAATTTACAGTCATAACCGACTTCGCCCAATACGATATGCGCATCAATCCCACAGACGAAAACGAACTTTTCATGCCCGACCCTGCACCCGCGAAAAACTTTATGCTACGCGAAAAGCTCCCCACGGCTCAGGGCACCTCTTTCCCCCGGCCTCAACAACTCCACGCCCACGGCTACGTCAACGAAATTAACGACGCTGTGGAATCTGCATTGGACCCCAACCGTCATCCCCTCTCCGGCCCCCTCATGGCCTGGGACACTATGGCCCTGCTTATGGCCGGGTATGAATCCGCCGAAAAAGAATGCACCTTCATCGACGTGACTGAGTACACGCAACAAAGCCACTTTGACTCGGTGACCCTGCCCAATCCGGCAGCGTCACCCAAGGTGCTACAAGGTAGCTAAGCTTCTGCTGTTGCAAGGTATATGGAATTATTGTTCCCTTCTTATCATTCCTGCGAACGAAGGCAGGAATCTCCGTGTCCGCATGCCTGGCCCAAGTCGGGACTGCGACTGTAGTATTTTCAGTTGAACGAGAAACGTATTACAACGTAGCTGATATTATTCTGCTGCACCTGTAATCTTGAAAGCATAGGCATAGTTTGCCTCAGCGGTGAATTTATTCGGGTCATAGTCTGGCAATGCAATCACCAGGTCATCGCCCTTGTTTTCCCATTTCAATGTTTCACCCGTCGCCAGCAGGGTCACTTCCGTGTCCGTCTTACCTTGAATGCCCTGGAGCGTTAGTGCTTTACCGGGCCACTGTGGTGCAATGGCAAACAAGGTCGAATCCTTCCGCGTAAATATAGCTTCCTTCACCGCATAGCCGGGTTCGGGGTCAACCGTTAACTTCAGAATAAGATCACCGCTCAGGTAATTTGATTTTTCCGGTTTGTAATCCTGTTTGCCCTCGGACCATTGACAGGGCACATCCCACTTGCGTGTGCCATAAATCGCCTCCCCATTCAGTTCCAACCACTTCCCAATCTGCAACAGACGCTCTTGCATAATTACTGGAATCCGGCCCCGTCCGTCCGGGCCAATGTCCAGTAACAACGCCCCGCCATTGCTCACAATATCGACCAGCATTAGCACCAATGATCGTGGTGAGTTATAATCCTCTGCATCTTCATTACGGTTATAGCCAAAAGAGAAGCCCATACCGCGGCACTCTTCCCAGGGCTTGTCCAGGACTTCCGCGCCATACTCCGTTGTGTAATAGCCACCATGATTGTGGCGCGTTTCCTTGCCCCACCGATCATTAATCACCACCGTATCTTTTACCGATGATTCATTAAACAACCAGGACATGAGTTCAGGT
>CALAXS010000141.1 GCA_937895305.1 uncultured bacterium | reverse complement strand
GCTACGCTGAGGGGCTGGGTAAGAAAGTGATTTATACCTGTTCGCAAGAACGTTGGGATGATGAAGAGGAAAAGAAAACCCATTTTGATACGAATCACCATCAGACAATAATTTGGGATCCAGGCGATATTGAAAAAGCAAAGCGAGAATTAACAGCAACGATACGTGCTACCTTCCCTGATGACGCAAGGATGCCGCCCGAAGCTTGAGTCAGGTATGCATTCCCACGCGGAGCATGGGAACGAGGTGAAGGGCGTGTGGGAATGTCACCGAAGTCTCTCCGACTGGGCGCTGGGATACTGTTGGGGGGATTCCCAATCAAGTTGGGAATGACAAGAAAGAATGGATATTGTTTAGTTTAAAGTGTGGTTATGCTTTTTGAGCCAGGTATGCGTTGATGGCTTGTGCGAGGGCATCGGGTCTGGATGAACCGATGAGGTAGTGGTACCCGTTTTCGTAGTGGATACGGACACCCTGGTTGCCAGAGACGTTGTAGGCGGTGGCCTTGCGGCGCTTGCGTATGCCATAGCCGCCGTATTCGAGGAGGGCGGAGTAGGTGATGGATTCGACGAGGGTGACGTCCTTGAGCTCAATCTTGCGCACTTTGCGGTGGAGGGGTTTGAATTGTACGAAGAGGCCACTGGTGGAGACTTCCACGGTGAGTCGCATCGTAAAGAAGAGGGCGAGGATGAGGGCGTTCATGGTCACGGAGATAACGGCGAGGCTCGTGAGTCCGTTCGTGCTCATGGCATCTTCACCGAGGACTACGCCCCCCGTTGCAATCCAGAGTACCGTGCCGGAGCTGAGCGCTGAAACGACAATGAGCAGTAGCCATAGCCAGATCTGGCGGAATTGCTGTTGTTCCTGGAAATAGACGGTGTGTTCTTCTTTTGTACTCATACTTTAATTTAGTGTTTACTATTCGCTGCGATAAGGGTTTCTTTAAGATTGCCCAGTTCCGGGGAGAGGATGACGCGGTAGATCTCTGGATTTCGCAGACGTTTAAATTCGTCGGAGAGTCCGGAAATCTGGGTCTGGGTCCTGTCCCGGATATCGTTGATGGACTCCTGAGAGTGTACCCGCTTGCCCTGATCGAATACGAGTTGGTGGAGTTTTTCGGTGTGGTCCACCCCTTCGAGGACTTCTTTATGATTGAGCCAGTTTCGTGAGCGACCTTCAAGCACCGCGCCTGATTGCGGTGATTCATGTTGAAGTGCCATGAGATCCCCTATGGGTTGTTGCTGCTTGTTGTAACAACGATAGACAGCTTTCCGGCCGGGGTCGGTTGCTTTTTCGAGGTTGGACGAAATCTTGATTCGGGGAAGCCAGTTACCGTTTTCCTGTATGGATACGAGTTTATAGACACCGCCAAAAGCGGGGCAATCATGGGAGGTGATGAGGTGGGTGCCTACCCCCCAAGCGTTAATCTTTGCACCTTGCCGCTTCATGTCGGCGATGAGGTCTTCGGTAAGATCGTTGGAGGCGACTATGAGGGGGTCTTCCAGTCCGGCGTCGTGCATGAGCTTCCAGGCGATCTTGCTGAGCTTGGCGAGGTCGCCGGAATCGAGTCGGATAGCAGGGCGAATGGGCTGACCCGCATCGTGCAGTTCTTTGAAGACCTGGATAGCGTTGGGCACGCCACTTTTTACGGTGTCGTAGGTATCCACGAGCAACACACAGCGGTCGGGATGGTGTTGTGCAAAAGCGCGGAACGCTTCCAGCTCGCAGTCGAAGCTCATAACCCAGCTATGGGCATGGGTACCGGAAACGGGAATGCCATAGACCTTTCCTGCAAGCACATTGGAGGTTGATGTACAACCGCCAATATAGGCCGCACGGGAACCGCTCAGGCCACCGTCTGGACCATGGGCACGACGGAGGCCGAATTCCATAACAGGGTCGCCATTGGCAGCAAGACCTATACGGGCGGCCTTGGTGGCAATAAGGGTCTGGTAGTTGAGGGTGTTGAGGAGGGCTGTTTCGATGAGTTGGGCTTCGATAATGGTACCTTCAACCTGAACAATGGGTTCAAAGGGAAAGACGAGACTGCCTTCTGCCATGGCATGGACCGTGGGCTTGAGTCGGAAATCACGCAGAAAATCGAGAAAAGCGTCATCGAAAATGGCGAGGGATTTGAGGTAACTCAGATCATCTTCCTGGAACTGAAAATGTTCCAGATAGTCCAGAAGTGGAGCGAGGCCCGCTGTGACGGCAAATCCTGCATGGGGTGGCAGTGTGCGAAAGAAGTAGTCGAAGCATACGCGTTGCCCGGTCCGGCCGTCTTTCCAATGACCATAGATCATGGTGAGCTGATAAAAGTCGGTGAGTAGTGCCAGGCCCTCACGACGGTACCAGGCAGTAGGTGCTTCACTCATTCGATTTGCCCGGAGTTTATGGTGTGTGCGCCAGCGGCTTTCATCTCGTCCATTGCCACGTCTGTGCTTTCCGGAGCGATACCTTTGCACCCATCCAGCAGTATCCAGGTGGTATACCCGTGCTTAATCGCGTCGAGGACCGTGGCCTTTACACAGTAGTCGGTTGCCA
>CALAXS010000140.1 GCA_937895305.1 uncultured bacterium | reverse complement strand
TGGTGCCGATGTTTACGTGGGGCTTTGTCCGTTCAAATTTTACCTTCGCCATGACGTCTTGTCTCCTCTTATCCTTTGAGGGGCCAGTGTTTCATCACACTATGCCATCTGAAATCCATATTTTAAGTTACTAACTGAAGGGCTTCGCTTCGTATTCCTATTGGAACTTGAAGGTACTGCCCATTTTTTCCATTACTTCGTTGGCCACACTGGTCGGTGCTGGCTCGTATTGTGCAAACTGCATGCTGAAGGATGCGCGACCCTGGGTCCGGGAGCGGAGGTCGTTGGCATACCCGAACATTTCAGAGAGGGGCACGAAGGCGTTAATCAGCTGGGTGGAGCCTTCGGCTTCCATACCTTCGAGGCGACCGCGGCGACTGTTGAAGTCACCAATCACGTCACCGGTGTGCACTTCGGGGGTTGTTACTTCAATCTTCATGACCGGTTCAAGCAGTACGGGGGATGCCTTTTTCGCAGCATCTTTTACGGCCATGGAACCTGCAATCTGGAAAGCCATTTCGGAGGAGTCTACCTCGTGGTAGGAACCGAAGGTGAGGACCACTTTCACGTCTACCATGGGGTAGCCGGAGAGGATGCCTGTTTCCAGTGCTTCTTTACAGCCTTTTTGTACGGCTGGAATGTATTCTTTGGGGATAACACCGCCCACAATCTTGGATTCGAATACAAAGCCGTCGCCGGGTTCACCGGGCATAACGGAGAGTACTACGTGGCCGTATTGACCGCGACCACCAGACTGGCGAACAAACTTGCAGCTTGCTTCGGCTTCTTTGCGGATAGATTCGCGGTAGGCCACCATAGGTGCGCCAACGTTGGCTTCCACATTGAATTCGCGCTTCATGCGGTCAACGATAATATCAAGGTGAAGCTCGCCCATACCCGCGATAATGGTCTGTCCGGTTTCTTCGTCGGAACTTACGCGGAAGGTAGGATCTTCTTCGGCCAACTTGATGAGGGCTTCGGACATTTTGTCCTGGTCGGCCTTGGTCTTGGGCTCGATAGCGATGTGCACCACAGGCTCGGGGAAGTCCACGTTCATCAAGGCGATGGGCTTGTCCGGATCACAGAGTGTATCCCCCGTAATTGTATTTTTACATCCGATTACAGCACCGATATCGCCAGCACGCATCTCTTTAAGGTCGGTACGCTCATCGGCGTGCATTTCAAGGAGACGGCCCAGGCGTTCTTTCTTGCCTGTCCGTGCGTTAAGCACCTGGTCACCAGCATTGAGAACACCGGAGTACACGCGGATGAAAGTTAATTTACCAACGTGGGGGTCCGTAATAATTTTAAAAGCCAGGGCAGCGAAGGGCTCTTCGTCTGCGGGCTTGCGGGCAACTTTTTTATCTTCTTCGTGGGGCACGGAGCCTACAATTTCGTCGACATCGAGGGGTGTGGGCATGT
>CALAXS010000139.1 GCA_937895305.1 uncultured bacterium | reverse complement strand
GTATCGTGCAATTCAACGTGCATTAACTGTAATTATAAACAAGAGCACCCGCCTCAGTATGAAGCGGGTGCTGACAAATTAACGGTTAACTATTGGATGACGCGCTGACCACGGGCACCGGGGCCTTGTCCAGGTCCACGGCCATAACCCTGACCGGGGCCTTGATTGCCACGCATGGCTTGTCCCGGACGGTCTTCAGGATTCACTACGCCATCATTGTTACTATCCAGCTGGTCGAACTTTTCCTTGGTCATAGTGCTGCCTGATTGCTGAACTTCTTCATAGGTCAATTGATGATCCCGATTCACGTCGGCTTCATACATCAACGTACGCATGTCTGCACCGGGGCCTTGGCCCTGACCGGGTCCACGACCGTAACCCTGTCCGGGGCCTTGGCTATTGCCTTGACCCTGACCGGGTCCACGGCCATAGCCCTGACCGGGTCCGCGACCCTGGAATCCAGGTCCAGCACCGGGACCTTGATTACCGCGCATGGCCTGTCCGGGACGGTCCTCTGGATTGACCACGCCGTCGCTATTGCTGTCCAGTTGGTCGAATTCATTCTTGGTCATTGCGCTGCCAGAATCCTGAACTTCAGCATAGGTCAACTGATGATCCCGATTGGTGTCTGCGGAGAACATTAACGCACGCATGTCACCACCGGGTCCACGGCCTTGGCCTTGTCCTGGTCCACGATTGAACCCGGGACCCTGACCTTGACCGGGGCCACGACCCTGGAATCTAGGTCCAGCGCCGGGGCCTTGATTACCGCGTATGGCCTGTCCGGGACGGTCCTCTGGATTAACAACGCCATCGCTATTGCTGTCCAGTTGGTCGAATTCATTCTTGGTCATGGCACTGCCTGACTTCTGAACTTCCTCGTAGGTGAGCTGGTGGTCGCGGTTTATATCCGCTTCATACATCAGTGCCCGCATGTCAGAACCCGGTCCACGGCCAATGCCGGGTACAGCGTTTACTGACGGGTTGGATGTCGTGCCTTTTTTACTCAGGTCGGTACCGCGTTGGGCACGGCCCGCTTGTATTTCTTCACGGGTCAGCATTCCATCCTGGTCGCTGTCCATGCTGTCGAAGCGTTTTTTAGGGAATTCGGGCATACGTGCCGCGACTTCTGGCCAGGTGATATTTCCATCCCGATTAATATCTGCAGTACGAAGCGGCGTAGCACGCTTTACCGTAGTGCTGGTGTCGATTGGCTGCGCCATAGCACCTTGGGCCAGTACCAGGCATGCAGCAGCTGTCAATGCAGCAGTGCTTAGGATTTTCATGATTCTACTCCTTTTCCGGGTTCTTACACCCATTCAACACACACAATCGGGTCTCATAGAACCGTGATGTTGTGGCTCTATGTGCCGTCCACTTTTTAAAACACCGATTCAGGCTGAAGGTTCCCTCATCTTTTTCACTATTGCAGATTGAACCATCAGGGTGCCGGGACGTACAATCTCCCTGTCTTAGCGCCCGCCACTGGCGTTCCCCCAGGAGTAGTCAATTTTGTCCTTTCATACGCTTCGAGAAGCCTTCAAAACCCAATATCCAGACGCGGGTGAGCCTTTCTGCTGTCGCGCGCCGGGTCGCATTAATCTCATGGGCGAGCACCTGGATTATAACGGCCTTCCCGTACTGCCCATGACCCTGTCGCAAGAGGTCCGTCTCGCCTTTACACCACGGCAGGATGCCAAAGTGTATCTTCACAATTTGGATAATGCCTTTCGCCCGGCTGTATTTGAAAATGCGACCGAGATAAAAATGTCAGCAGAAGGCGCCTGGGAAAATTATGCAAAAGCCGTCTTGCAGGGTGTGAACCGGAATTTTGAAGTCGCTGAATTCAAGGGGATGGATGTACTGGTAGAGAGCACGCTACCGCATGGGGCAGGTCTCAGTTCCTCTACGGCTTTGAGTGTGGCACTGGGCTTGGCTTATCTGAGTGTGTTGGACGTGTCGCTGGACGAGGACAGTTCACGCCTGGATTTTGCTGCGGTACTGGCAAAGGCCGAACAATACGTGGGCACGCAGGGTGGCGGTATGGACCAGGCGATTATTCTCAATGGCGGTGAAGGCCAGGTGTCCAAAATTAACTTTTTCCCCCTGCGCCTGGAATCACTTCCCATGCCCGGGGGCTATCGTTTTGTGGTCAGTCATACCGGGGTAACGGCCGACAAGAGTGGGGCCTGTCGGGATGCCTATAATGCCGGACCCCGGTATAGTCGCCTGATTTGTGCACTGGTTAAAAAACATTTACAGCAGGAATTCGGGGAAGATTTCATGCTGCCGAATCTGGGCGAGCTTTGGTTCGGCCCGCTGTGCCTGACCTATGATGAAACACGGCTTTACTGCGAGGCTGCTGTTCCCGATGATTTTATGCATCTGAATACAGTGGCCATGCTGTTGGAGTTATCAC
>CALAXS010000138.1 GCA_937895305.1 uncultured bacterium | reverse complement strand
AGGAGTGCTTTCCGTAGCATGACTTTCCAGTCCGAGGCATAAACCAAGGAGCAGAACACCCGATAGTACTAGAGACAGCAGCTTCATGGGATCACTCTTCTGTTGTAACAAATGCAATGGGCTGCATGATGTGCAACCCTTTACGAAATAGACTGACAGGGTTCACCGGGGCTATGCAAGAGTAGAAGGCGTTTATTGTGCAACGTCACCGTAAAGAAAGCGCCGTACTGTATGGCGAATCCCGACTACATCTTCGACGATTATATACAAACAGGGCACCAGGAGCAGCGTGATGAAGGTGGCGAATACAATCCCATAGCCCAGTGATAAAGCCATGGGAATGAGGAAGCGTGCCTGTCGGCTGGTCTCGAAAATCATGGGGGCCAAACCCCCAAAGGTAGTCATGGTGGTGAGCATAATGGGCCGAAAACGGCGCACCCCGGCCATAGAAATGGCATCGTGTACATTTAGCCCTTTACGCACCTGATTGTTTGCATAATCCACCATGACAAGACCATCGTTAATCACCACACCGGACAGGGCAATCATCCCCATGACGGAAATAATGGAGAGTGAAAAACCCATGATGAGGTGGCCAATGATGGCCCCTACAATGGCGAAGGGGATCGCGGTCATCACGATTATGGGCTGCACATAGCTTTTGAAGGGGATAGCCAGCAGCACAAAAATAAAAAACAGGGCGATAGAACAAGAGAAATAGAAGGATTGCATGGAATCGCGCATATCGGCCTGACGCCCTTCAAAGGAATAGCCAAGGCCCTGGTATTTTTTCATGAGCCCTGGCAACAACTCTTCCTGGACGGAAGCCAGGACTTTGCTCGTCTCGCTCACAGGCTCCACGTTGGCTGTAACGGTGACCACCCGTCGACCATTACGACGGTCGATACTGGTATAGGCACGGCCACGTTTTACTTCGGCCACCTGGTATAAGGGTACTTCGCCACCATCGGGGGTGAAGAGCATCAGATTTTCAACATCCGCTTCGTTGCTACGTTCTATTTCGGGCAAGCGGACTTTGATGGTCACTTCGTTTCGGCCCCGCTGCTGCCGAATGGGTTCCACACCATAAAAACTTGAGCGCACCTGACGCGCAATACTGCCTGCATCCAGGCCCAGACTACGTGCCTCGTCGTTGGCCTTGAAATCCAACTGCACCTTCCCGGGGGTATAGCCATCGTCAACATCTTTTACATTGGCGAACTCGGTGAGTTGCTCCGCCAGATCTTCTGAAGCCCGATCCAGCACCTCCACATCGCGATGGGACAGCTCCACGGACAACTTGGGACCGCGCCCTGGCCCGCCAGCATCAGCCGCAAAACGCAACATCTCCAGTCCGGGTATTTCACCACCCACCGCTTCACGCCACATATCAGTCACTTCTGCGGTAGAGTAATCGCGAATACTGGATTCGACCAGATGTGCCCTGATTTCAATCTCGTTCTCTTCGACCAGCGCAAAAACACCCACACCCAGATTCTCGCCCCCATGCTCTGCCAGCACCCGTTCTGCAGCCTGTACCAGACGATCCCGTACTGCCTTGGTTGCTTCTACAGGTGCACCAACGGGCAGCCGCGCGGTAACCTGCGCATACTCACCTTCTACAGTGGGCATGAGAATAAAGCCCATACGCCCACTAACCGGAATACTCAGCACCAGAATAAAAACCATAGCAATAATCGCCACCGTCAGGTATCGCCAACGGAGGGAAACTTCAAGAAAGGGGCCATAGAGCCTGGCTGCAACCCAGTTCATGGTATTGGCGATGGCACGTTGAAAATTATGAACCCGTGCACTCAAGCCTTTGCGTTGCTTATCTTTCACGTGGGACAAGTGCGCCGGGAGAATGAAAAGGGCCTCTATCCAGGAAATAAGAAACGCTGTTGTCACGACCATGGGAATTACGGACCAGATTTTGCCGAAGGTACCGGGCACAAAGGACAGGGGCATGAAAGCGACGATGTTGGTAAGGATTGAAAAACTGACGGGTACCGAAATGTCATGCGCACCATGGATGGCAGACTTCAGATACCCTTCCCCTTGCTGACGATGTTCGTAGATATTTTCCCCCGCAACAATGGCATCGTCCACCACAATACCCAGTGCCAGAATAAAGGCGAACATGGAGACCATGTTGATGGACACATCGAAGAAGGGCAGAAAAAGCAGGGTACCCAGGAATGCTGTAGGGATACCCATGGCCACCCAGAATGCCAGCTTGAACTCCAGAAACATGGACAGAATAAAGAGGACCAGACACAGGCCAATAAAACCGTTTCGCAACAACAATTCCAGGCGTTGCTTGTAGATTTCAGAATCATCGTCTGTGATGGCAATGGCAAGCCCCGGCGGTAGTGATTCCAGAATATCGGGTATGGTCTCTCGCACAGCATCGGCCACACTGATAGGGGTCTCGTCACCCACCCGCAGCACATCAATCCCGATGGCCCTTTTACCGTCGAAGGTGGCAAACGTATCGGACTGTTCAAAGCCCTCGCGGATGGTAGCAATATCGCCCAGCCGCACGACTGCACCGGTATCGGGCGCAATAATGGGAATATTCTCGTATTCACTGGCCCATTCCCGCCGTTCCTTTACCCGCAACAAAATCTCGCCGGCACTGGTTTCGATGGAACCCCCGGAACGGTCCAACGCCGAGCCCAGGAGTACCTGCCCCACCTGCGACAGGGTCAGGCCATGCTCGCGCAGGGTTGCCTGGGTAATTTCAATATGGATCTCCATCTCCCGTGCACCCACCAGATCCACCTGGGTAACATCGTCATGCTGTAACAGACCGTCACGCACCTGCTCCGCAGCCTGACGCAAAGTCCGCTCATCCACATCGCCATAGAGTTGCAGATCGATAACCGAGCGACGTCGTGAACTGACTGCAATGGTTTCCTGGCGGGTATCTTCCGGGAAGGTATCAATGCGATCCACCGCCTGTTTTACATCCTGATGCAGGCGTTGAAGATCGGCCCCGGCCAGTGCCTCAATAAGAACCATGGCACGGCCTTCATAGGCAGTGGCCTGAATTTCATCCACGCCATCCAGCGCACGCACCTCTTCTTCTATAGCCAGGATAACCCCTTCTTCCACCTCCTGCGGACTGGCCCCGGGGAAAGGCACAATCACCGTAATCATATCCGGTGTAAAGTCCGGGAAGACCTCTTGCTTAATCTGGGTCGTCATAAAAAGACCGCCCAGAATAAATACGACCATCAGGATATTGGGCGCCACACCATGGGCTGCCATCCATGCAATAGGCCCTTTTCCGGTGCTATCGCTCATGAACCCGCTCCAGGTGCGTCACCTTCAGCCGCTGTACGGAGTTCCATGCCTTCCGTGGCCATGGATAAATCAGTCGTCACGATGAGTTCACCTTCAACGACGCCCGAGCGCGCGAGGACTGCATCCGTGGCACTGTAAATAATATCCAGCTTTCGGATCTCCAGTGTATTCTCACTATTCATCACCCACACATAATCCCCATTGCGCAGATGCTCACGGGCAATACGTATTGCGCCCTCCACCCGCTTGCCGATAATTTCTGCTTCGAGGTATTGTTCAATAAGCAGGCGGGGCACGTCCCCATTCGTTGCATTCAGCGCCAGCGGGTCTTCCACTTCCACCAGAAGTCGGGCCATACGACCCTTTTCAGAAATATCAGGCAAGAGTCGTATCACGTGTCCTTGCCGTGTTGCACCTGTCCCCCATGCTTTAGGGTGTTGCAAGGTCACCAGGGATCCCGGCGCATCCGGGGTGGGTAAATTGACCCAACGCAAGTCGGACTGAGCCAGGGACACTTCGACCCAATAGGATTTTGTACCCACCAGTCGTGCGATGGCTGATTGGGTGGACAAGCGTGTGCCCATATCGACATCCTCACTCACTACGAGCGCATCAAAGGGAGCGGTCACGGTCGTTCGTTGTAAATCCAATTCTGCCATCTTCAGTCGTGCTGAAGCAGAAGCCAAATCAGCTTTGGCACTTTCCATCTGGGGTTTACGAAATACCAGTGCCTTGTCCGCAGCAGACAGTTCCTGGTCCAGCACTTCGTACTCTTGCAGTGCTACATCACGATTGCCTTCTTCCAGAGTTATGGCTGCACGGGCGCGAATCATCTCACTCTCAATCTGACGTATCACGTTTTCATAGTCCTGGGCATCAATGCGCAGGAGCGTATCGCCCTGGCTAAATCGCCCGCCGGGCACAAGACCTTCGTTCATTTCAACAACCACACCCGATACCTGGGGCGACAGGGTGACATCCAGTGCTGGTTTAACAACGCCCTTGGCCGCAATCCGGATTTCACCTGCATTCAATTGTGCTGGCGACACTTCCACCAGACGGGCCTGTCGTTTGGACGGTTTACGACCCGCCTGAGGTGCCGTCGCCATCATGAATTGGTACAAAAGGGCAGCCCCCACCAGTACCGCAATGGGCAATGCCAGTTTCAGGAAACCCAATACAATACGTCCCCAGGCCGATGGGGGTTTTGGCGCAGTCGCGCCCTTGTCTTCACTCATGCTCTTCATCCTTCACGATGGCAGGCTGTGTCGTTTCCATCCAATTGCCCCCCAGGGCCAGATGCAACTGTACACGAAATACCAGGAGGTCATGCTCGGCCTGGATAATGTTTCGCTCCAGGTTTTGCATGTTGGTTAATGCGGTTAATACGGGCAAGTAATTACTCAGTCCTTTTCGATAGCGATTACTCGCTTCGGTATGGGTATTTTTCGCAGCGTCATATTGCTTGCGTAAAGCGTCCTGGTAATCCCGCTGACGTTCCAGTTGTGTCAGGGCATTTTCAACTTCTGCCACTGCCGTCAAGACAACCAGTCGATACACACTGAGTCGTTCCTCTACAACAGCGCGGGTACGCTCCACCTCGGCCTTGCGGCGACCGGCATCAAACAGGGGCCCGGTCAGACTGCTGCCAAGGGTGGCAAGCCAGTTGTCAAAGACATTGTCCACGTCACTGCCATTGAAGGAAAATCCCGCAGTCAGACTTAATGCGGGCAGGCGATCTGCGCGGGCTGCGGATACCCGCCAGTCCGCCGCCTGTAGACGTAAGCCCGCTGTTCGTACATCAGGCCGTCGCGACAGGAGGTCTGCAGGAATCCCGTAATCTGGCAGGGGGCCTTGTTCCGGGTAGTGTTCATCGCCAAGTACCAGCGGGCTACGGGGCGCTTTCCCCAGTAATACGGCCAATTCGTGCTTGAGTATGGCTTGCTGTGCAAGCAGGGGAGGCAAGACGGTATCGGTCTGTGCTATGGCCTGACGTTGCTGAAAGACATCCAGCGCGGTGGCCCGCCCTTTTCGGAATCGCAATTCAATGAGTTCCAGGGTAGTGGCATTGGTGCTTTGCTGTAACCGGGTAACTTCGATTAACTGCCCTGCCTGCAACAGGTCGAGCCAGGTGAGCACTACCTGGCCTACCACACTTTGTATGGCCCCATGGAGATCTTCCCGGGAGACCGACTGATCCAGTTTGGCCGCTTGGACGTTCGACTTTATACGCCCCCACAGATCCACTTCGTAGCTGGCGGTCAAGCCCAGACCATAAGACTCGGTTCGCATGGTCTGGTCATTATCCGGATCCGCAATAGCAGTCTGTATTGCA
>CALAXS010000137.1 GCA_937895305.1 uncultured bacterium | reverse complement strand
CGAACCAGTAGAGGCAACGCCCCGTTCATCGACCACCACGTCGGTGCCCGACGACGTTGCAGTGAGGTTATTTTCCGTTGCGCGTCGACCGCCCCAGTTACTCACGTAGGCTGTGCTTTCATCGGACGAGAGGACAACGGTGTAGGGTGCGACGCCTACGGGGATGGTCCGGGTGATGGTACCTTCCTTGAGGTCCACTTCCACCAGGGCGTTGTTCCGCGAGAGACAGACCCAGGCGACAGTACCTTCCTTGTTCAACGCGAGGCCCGTTGGATACGACGGGTCATCACCGCCCTTGGGGCCGGGCAAGACAATATGCTTCTTCCATTTCGCGCGGCCGTTGTTCTTGCTCACTGACGCGATGTAGAGGCGGTTATTCGCCGTGGTCGCATAGAGAGTCTCGCCATGAGGCGACAGCGTAAGCCCATGCATGGAACTGCCCTGGTCATCGGTAAAGCTCCGCTGTTGATGGACCTCCCAGTTTTCCACGTCGATGACGGTGATACCCTGGTTGTCCTTGGTGTAGGCCCACTTGCCGTCGGGGGAAAGCACGATGTCTGTGGGTCGTGCGCCCCATTCCAGACTACGTCCTGCCGGCGCGACCAGATGGCCCGACGCGACTATGTGTTGTCCCTTGCCCGCAGGACCGACCTGCTTCGGGGCTTGGGTGAATGCCAGGGGCATGCTGAGGATGAGGATGAGTGCAATGCTTCGATTCATGGGTGTTCCTTCCACATAGGTAAGTCTTTATTAAAGGAAATTTTTTCATTCACAGGAAAACCTGTATCCTTTTGTCATTCCCGCGTAGGCGGGTTATAGCAAGCCGTGCTACGGTCTCCGCGTTTACATGCTTAGCCCAAATCGGGACCGAAGCGCCACAAGCCAGGCCGATGCTGCTGTTTTCCGAGGCAGAGCCTCGGAACGAGGGATATATATTTTTCATTCATGTCTGTACGGTAATCACAATTCTAAATAACTGGACAACAACTATACGCTACCTCGTCATTGCGAGGAGGCCCCGCCGACGCGGCAATCTAGCTTGGCCCAGATGATTGGACAGTAGCAGGCATGTCTCCGACACCAACATCTATCGGGCCAAGCCAGATTGCCACGCCTCGTTTACACTCGGCTCGCAATGACGGGCTTTCAATAGACAATGGCGATAAATGTACCTTCAAGACAACATAGCCCACATAAAAAAAACCGCCCGACCCTTATGGGCCAGACGGATAGGCTAACGGATTTAGAATGCTAAAGGCTAGTTCGTGAAGGCTTTCTTCGCCAGCTCCCCGGCATTATCTACAATGAGTGTGCCCAGGCCGGGGCCATAGAAGGATGCAGTCACTTCATAGCCGCTCTTGTGGTATTCCTCTTCGGTGAGGATATAGCCCACGAAATCATTGCTCAAACAATTGATGACAGGAAACTTTACCCCGGCATCGCGCATTTGATCTTTTACCGCCAGGCCAATGGCGGTGATGGGTTCACCGGGGAATGACATCTGGCCGAAGTCGTTAATCTGTAACGCATATAGGGGCGTTTCTTTTGGGAAGAGCACCTTGAGCATCATGTTCAGCATTTCCTGCGTCACCTGATATTCATCACCCGCAATTTTCAGGAAGTCCGGCGCACCCACGGGCTCGGGTAGTTGCACCCAATGCTGCACCATATTGAACTGGTCCACGGGTTTTGTCTCGATGGTCTGGGCCAGTCGCGCTGCGGCGATACCGATACGGCGACCATAGCGTTCTGCCATTTCCCAGCGGCTACCACCCTGATAATTATTGGGAGCCACATCGCCTTCTGCACCGTTGGTGTACATACAAGTTACGTCGCCACCCATGATGGCTTCGACGGTGCGTTGCATGTTGCCTGCCCAGCCACCGGAGACTTCCATAATGTTGGCGGTCATGATGGTGCCGTGAGCCGTATAGTTGACCCATACGGCGAGGGGCGTCCCATCGGCCAGATCAAAACGCACCACGGTCATGTCTTCATCCGTAGGCAGTTTGCTGTTGCGACGGTTGCGGTTATCGCCGGGCATGGCTTTGACCGCAGCACCTGCATGAACAGGCTGCATGTTTTTCACCGCATCCTGTAGTCCCTGCGCCAGACGGTTACTCACGAATTCCAGCACTTCTTCCTTGAAGATGCCCACGTGGGGATTGTTCGCCTGGTTGCGTCGCTCCATGGACATACCTTCCAGTCCCGCGTGGGAATGGCTCGCGGCCATGAGCGTATTGGCGTAGGTGAGGCCGTCGATTTTGGCCTTGGCCAGAGTTTCCTCGACCAGGCATCGGGGTTGATGGCACACGTCCAGCGTAATCATGGCCGATTTCTTGCCATCAAATTCCATGACCATAATCTTGCCATAGATGGTGTCGTGGGTACCCGTGGCAGCAGCACCGGCGCGGTCGCCATAGCCCCCCAACTGGGTATAGATATCTTCTTCCATGGGATTGATACTGATGCGGGCGACCCCGGCCTTCAGTTCAGCGGAAGCATTAAGACTCACAAAACACAACACCCCGGCGAAGAGGCTGACGAGCAGCCTCTTCATCCATTGACTACGATACATGGTCGTTCCTTCCTGATAGAGCGAGATACTTTATTCGATGATGAAGTTCGTCGAACCATTTATAGAAGACTGGGACGTGCGAACCGAAGAACGCACAGAGTACGCACCCGGCTGCAGGTCATTGGGTACACGGAAATCCTGTTCGCTGACCCAGGTACCATCATCACGGGACAAGTTCTTGGAAGAGAACTCGGTGATGACTTTACCATCGGCACGCAAGAGCTGACGCGTTTCATTAACCGACACCCCGTTTTCTGCACCGAGAAGGGCATAGCGTACTTCAGAAGTGACCATTGAACCCGGGCGTGCTGTACTAGGCAGCACTGCGGACCCTTCATAGGTCAGCATTTCACCTTGACTGGGTTGGTAGTTATACTGTTCCACGGTTTCCGCACGGTTCCGCGCACGTTTTGCGCGAATCTTGTGTGCTGCAGCCCCGGTCCCGGCACCCAGTGCCGCACCAATAGCAGCACCTTCAGCGCCATGACCGGACTGATGCCCGATTACCGCACCAGCCACTGCGCCGATACCTGCACCCAGCCCGGCGGCCTGGCCCGTGGTTTCACAACCTGTCAGCATGCTCGTAACCGCAAACATCACCGCTACAGCGGCAACCATAATTTTTCTATTCATTGTCTCAATCTCCTTTTAATGCTCTCAGCGTTAAAACACCTCAAGCGTTCAGTATTTCAGAAAAAACAGGAAAAGGGCAAGCTCTAATCGGGTTTCGCACAAAGCTTCCCACGAACACAGACGAGCATTCCCACAACCTATTCACACTTGTCTTCATGCTACACCATTTAATTCACAATTGGGAGAAGAATCCCACTACCCTGTAATTCATGGTACCAACAAAGGATAAAGACGTTTCCAATCCCGACACATGCCACGATTAGTATTTGTCGACAACCCGTTTATTAGAAACATGTTAGGGGCTATGCTTCCAGAGGCAGCGCAATAGATCTGCAATCCGCTCAGTATTTTTTTGCGTCCTGGTTGTCCAGCAGTTCCTGAACCGCGTTTACAAAATCCCGCATGAGGAACGGCTTTTCCAGATGGTTCTGGGGGATATCGCTCAGGAACTGTCGTGTGCCCACGTTCATGGTATCCGCAGTGATAAACAAAGTAACATCCAAAAGGCGGGGCTTATTATTTTGCAGATAATCATAAACCTCGCGGCCCCCCATACTGCCCGGCATGAGCACATCCAGCACCACCGCGTCATAGAGATTCTCATTCAGGAGGCGTATGCCCTCTTTGGCAGACAAGGCAGTATCCACCTGGTACCCCTGCATGGTGAGTGCGGCCTCCAGCATTTCCAG
>CALAXS010000136.1 GCA_937895305.1 uncultured bacterium | reverse complement strand
AATCCCCCGAACCGGTATTGGTCCTGGACGAAGTACCCGAAACAGAACCCGAGGTGATTGAAGCGGCAGTAGAAACGGAAGCCCCCGTAGAAGAAACCCTCTTCGAAATCCCGGCAGCTACTGCCCCGCCTGAACCTGTAGTACCCACCGCACCCCATGCTGTGGCAGGCTCCGCCGAGGCCCTTCTATACACGACCCAACAAGCCATGGCCCAGGGCAATGTGGTCGATGCCAAGATGTTCGCGCTGGAGCTTGCGGTGTGTATGGCCCGCCAGGAAATAGAAAGCGCACAGGGCGGTGTGGCTGCAACAGAAGCCGTTTTGCAGGAAAATCAAAAAGCCATTAAAAATGCAGAGCGTGAAGTAACGGCAGTGGATACCAAAACCCGGACCGTGGTCAGGGCGTTGGAAGAACAGCAAAGCCTGCTCTCCGACAAAAACAATGCTATGGATACTCTGCGCGAGGATATGGGTAACGTCGATACGGGCATAGCCGATCTTGAAGAACAAATTAAGGCACTCCAGGAAAGCCTTGAAGAAGAACGCACCAAACGGGCGGACCAGGAAGCGACCCTCACCCAATACCAGGATGAGGCCACCCGGGTAGAAGGCGAGATCAATCGGTTGAGCGAAGAAGAAAGCAAGATACGACAGGTACTTGCCCAGGCCGAAGAAGCCGTCGCCAACTTACTCGATACACAATTGGCCTGTCGTTCCGACATTGAAGATGCCCAGGCCATACTCCGTAAAAAAGAAGAAGCAGTCCAGGACATAGAACGCACTATGGGACACGTCGCGGAACGTACCAGCATCGAATCCGACGACGTAGCAACCGAAAACGAAACGGAGTAGACTATTGGCAAGGCGAGGCGAAATTATTGGCGCAGTAGACTTCGGTTCACGCGCAGTCCGTGTACTCATTGCACGGCAGGATGAGGATGGCGAAGTCCAGATTCTGGGCCACGGCATCGCGCCCTCCCGGGGTTGTGTATCACAAGGCGTGATTCAGGATCTGAATGCTGCCCAACAGGCATTGAAAAAAGCACTCACCGCTGCGGAAAAAGAAGCCAGCCGAAAAGTGGCCACCCTGTTCTGCGGTATTCACGGTAAAAATGTGGAGACCCACATCCGCGAAGGCAATGTAAAGATCGAAAAAGATATTGTCGACCTCAGTTATATGGAAGAAGCCCTCGACGTGGCCTCCCGCGAAGTACTCTCCCCCGGTAAACGGGTCGTCACCTCCATCACGTCTCAGGAATGGTACGTAGACGATCTCCGCGTGAGCGACCCCATCGGTATTCGGGGCAGTATCCTCAAGGCCCGTGTTCACTTCGCCCAGTTACCCTCAGTGATTGAAGACAATATTATCACCTGCATCGAATCCCAGGGCCGCGAACTGGAAGACGTCGTCTTTCTGCCCCTCGCCTCCGGCCTCGGTTGCCTCACCCCCGAAGACATGGAGCTGGGCGTGGCCGTCATCGACATGGGGCGTACCACCACCGGACTCTCCATCTACAAAGACCGTCGCATTCTCGCGACCCAATCCTTCGAATTCGGCGGCTTCCACATTACCCGCGACGTCGCTGCGGGCCTCCAGATCTCCTTCGAAGAAGCCGAAGAGCTCATCCTCGAATACGGGATTAGCGAAGCCCTCATCCGCGAAGAATCCGGGGGGGATGTCGCGGTACCCAATGAAGAAGACAAGCATGAACACATTAAACTCAAGAGTGTTGTTCGTGGTGCACCCTCCATAGTCGATCGCACCATGCTCGACGATATTATTTTTGCACGCTCCTGCGAATTACTCTGCAAAATCAGACAGTACCTGGAAAAGCGCGCACTCATGGGCAATCTCGTGCGGGGCATTGTCCTCACGGGCGGTACGGCCGCAATAAAAAACAAGGCTGACCTCGCCGAAGCCGTATTTGAAGTGCCCGCACGCGTGGGCATGCCCGATGGTATCGATGTCATGCCCCAACCCTGCAACGCGCCCGAGTTCGTTCCCCTCGTCGGTGTCCTTCGCCACGGTTTCGAATACCGCGCTGCCATGCGCAGCGGACGCATCGAAACCAGACGTAGCCTCGTCGGTGCCGCAGCTGCAGGGGTCGCCGCTGTGTTCGGCAAATACTTTTTTTAAAAAAACATCGCCAAGCTGTTTAATTAGAAAGCACCCGGAGTCCACGTCATGCTCCGGGTGCATTCTTTGTAATCAAACCTGGTTTATATATCTTTTCGGTATAAGAGAATGCTTTTTCAGGTGTAGGATTCGTAGCTCGGTTGGTACATTTGCGTACGAATAAAATCGTGGAGATCTCCGGTGGGGGCCAGGGTAGACAGTTCCTGCTCAACGACCATCTGGAAAACCGCAACCGCTATATCCAGTGAAGTCTTGCGCATATCACTCAGGGGCGGAAAAAGGCACCCTTGCGCCAGGTCGGTCTCATGAACACTGTCCGCCAGTGCCTTAGCCGATGCCATAAACATCTCCTCAGTGATCCTTTTCGCACCACTGGTAATCAAGCCCAGGCCAAGACCCGGGAATATGTAGGCGTTATTGGACTGGCCGGGCACGTGCCATCGGTTATTAAGGTGTACTGGCTTAAAAGGGCTTCCGCTAGCAAATATAGCGGTGCCCTCTGTCCATTGATATGCCTGCTCTGCAGTACACTCTGCTTTCGATGTCGGATTGGATAACGCAAAGATTATGGGATGTTCATTATGGCGGCCCATGGCCTCTATTATGGGTTGTGTAAACGTCTGTGGCTGACCGGACACGCCGATGAGTGCCGTGGGTTTCACCGTATCGATGGCTCCGAGGAGGTCGCTGACGAAAGGGCAGTCGTGGGCATAGTGTACTTTATGGGCCTGCAAATCATTTCGACTCTTGACTACCAGCCCTTTTGAATCGACAAAGTAGCATCGCTGCCGTGCTTCTTCCAGTGGCATACCGACTTCCATCATGGCGGCGACAATCAGATCAGCAATCCCCGTTCCAGCTTCACCTGCACCCAGAAACAGGATCTTCTGCTCCTGTAGGGATTTTTTTGTAATTCGCAAAGCGGAAAACAATCCGGCAAGAGTCACCGCTGCTGTACCCTGGATATCATCATTAAAACAGCAACATTGATCGCGATACTTTTCGAGTAGCCAGAAGGCGTTCTTGTTTCCAAAGTCCTCGAATTGAATTATCGCGTGGGGAAAGGTCGTTTTGATTCCTTCAATGACTTCATGCACCAGATCAACATAGTCATCGCCACGTAATCGTGGTTGCCGAAGACCGATGTACAGGGGATTCCGTAGCAGTTCCTCACTGTCCGTTCCCACATCCAGCATGATGGGCATACATTGTCCCGGATGAATACCAGCACATGCAGTGTATAGAGAAAGTTTGCCGATTGGGATTCCCATCCCGTCTGCACCAAGGTCACCCAGTCCAAGAATCCGCTCACCATCGGTTATAACGATAATGTGTACGTCCTTTTTTGGCCAATTTTGCAGTACGGCAGTAATGTTGCCCCGGTCCTTTGAGGATAAGAACATGCCCCGGGGTTGCCGCCAGATGTTTGTGAATTGCCTGCAGGCTTCTCCCACGGTGGGCGTGTAGACAATGGGCATCATTTCTTCAAGATTATCGAGCAGGGTACGATAGAATAAAGTTTCATTACGATCCTGCAATGCCATAAGAAAAATATACTTATCAAGATCGGTTGATTGCCGTTGGAAATTGGCCATCACACGAACAAGCTGCTCCTCCTCGGTAAAGACGCGTGCCGGCAACAGACCCCGGATACCCAGTGCGTCACGTTCTTCCTCTGTATACGCAGTACCTTTGTGGAGCGCGGGGTCATGCAGAATGGCTACCCCATGAGGTAGATGTGTATTTCGTTGTATATGTGGACTATCATTTTCGTGTCGCATACGCGGTGCCTTCCCGTGGTAGAACCTGTTATAGAGCAATGTGCCACGGACAGCAGGTTGAAAAATACATATCCCCTGTCCCCCGACAATGC
>CALAXS010000135.1 GCA_937895305.1 uncultured bacterium | reverse complement strand
CCCCAAGGTCGACGTAGACTGGCAAGCCTACGAAAAGCTCAATGCCCAGGACATCATGGGCCTTGCCACCAAAGCAGGCATTGCCATTAAAGGCGGTGGCGTCAGCATTGGTAACGCCGGGGCCGTACCTATCCTCGGTCAACTGGGCATCCAGAGTGGCGATGTGGTAACCAGCGTCAACGGGTTCCCCCTCAAAAGCGAACTCGATATCATGAACGCCGTACAACAGCTCCAGGGCAGTAAATCCATCAAAATTCAGATTAACCGGGGCGGTACGAGCATCGATATTCCCATCCCCATCCCCTGAACCAGCCTTCCCGACCCGGGCCAATGGATTCAAAGACCCCAATCTTGCTATGCTTTCCCTCCCCGGGTCACAGTTCTTCCGCTATCAATATGCATAGCGATGGAATAACAAAAAGACCTGAATCAACATTCATTAACCATGCAGGAAAACTGATCCATGTGCACTGTGGACACCGATCCAAAGCAAAGCCAACTCTATAAAATCCGTCACAGCCTAGCCCATATCATGGCCCAGGCCGTTCTGGAAATACGCCCCGACGCCAAACTCGCCTTTGGCCCCCCCGTCGAATTCGGCTTCTACTACGATTTCGACTTCGGCGAAGAATCCCTCGGTGAGCGGGACTTGCAGGAAATCGAAAACCGCATGCGTCGCATCATCAAGGAAAAGCAACCCTTCGAACAGCAATTCAAGACCCTCGATGAAGCCCTCGCCGAATTAGGTAAAACCCAACAGTCCTACAAAATCGAATACGCACAGGAGCTTGTAGACACCGGTAAAGCCGGCGACGAAGGTCTCGGCTTTTACACCAACGGCCCCTTCATGGATATGTGCGAAGGCCCCCACCTGGAACACACTGGCAACGTACCCAAGGCCTGTTTCAAGCTCGACCGCATTTCCGGTTCCTACTGGCGTGGTGACGAGAAAAACGCCATGCTCTCCCGCATCTACGGCCTCGCCTTCGAATCCAAGGCGGACCTCAAAGACTATATCGAACGCCGTGAGTTGGCCCGTGAACGGGACCACCGCAAGCTCGGTACCGAGTTGGACCTCTACCTCATGGACGAAGAGGTGGGCGTTGGCCTGCCCATGTGGATGCCCAATGGTGCCGTCATCCGCGACGAACTCGAAAACTGGGCACGGGAAGAAGAATTCAGAGCAGGGTATCAGCGTGTATCCACCCCCGCCATTACCCGCGGTCAGTTGTATGAGCGCAGCGGACACCTGCCCTACTACGCCGATGACATGTACCCGCCCATGAAAGTGGACGAGCACGACGAGTACTACCTCCGTCCCATGAACTGTCCCCACCACCACAAGGTCTACGCCGCACGACCCCACTCCTACCGCGACCTGCCCTATCGTCTCGCGGAATACGGCAACACCTACCGCTACGAAAAACACGGATCCCTTGCGGGGTTGCTGCGTGTTCGCGCCATGTGCATGAACGACGCCCACATCTACTGCACGCCCGAACAGGTGGAAGAGGAATTTCGCGCCGTCATGGCCATGTACGACCTCTACTACAATCACCTGCGTATGGGCGATTTTAGAGTCCGACTGTCATTGTCTGATTCCGATTCCGAAAAATTCATTGGCGATCGGGAAGAGTGGCAGCGTTCCGAAGCCATCGTCCGGGACGTACTGGATAATTTGGGTGTTGAATACGAAGAAGAAGTCGGTGAAGCCGCCTTCTACGGTCCCAAGATCGACATCCAGGTCAAGAACCTCCTGGGCCGCGAAGAAACCGTCTCCACCTGTCAGCTCGACTTCGTCGTCGCAGAACGCTTTGGACTCGAATACACCGACGACAAAGGTGAAAAGCAAACACCATACATCATTCACCGCGCGCCCTTGTCCACCCACGAACGTATGATTTCCTTCCTCATCGAACTCTACGGCGGTGCATTCCCCACCTGGATGGCCCCCCAACAAGTCCAGCTCATCCCCGTAAACGACGACGTTCTGGACTATGCGAAGGAAATAGAGAGCAACCTCCACGGCAACCTTTTCCGCGTCAAGATCGATACCAGCAACGAATCCTTCAACAAGAAGATTCGCAACGCCATCACCTCTAAAATTCCCAACATCTGGATTCTCGGCAGCAAAGAAAAAGAGAACCGCACCATAACCTGGCGCCGCTACTGCAGCAAAGAGCAAAAGACCGTCGGACTGGATAACGCCTATACCGCTCTCAACGCACTCCGTTCCGGGCGCATAATGGACAACTTCGACGACGTGGACCTGCCGCTGGGGGAATAGGCGTATTTGATCTGACAGTACAACCTATGCGGCAATCTGGCTTGGCCCAGATGATTGAGCAATCGAAGCAAGTGATGTTTGTCGCCCGCCCGGCAAGGGACTTCACACCGCACTTCCACACCTGCTATAGTCTCCCCAGAGTTTACCGGGGCATTAACCCAACGGAGTTACCAGGGTGAGTTTGGACTATTCAACCCGAAAAAAACGCAGTTCCACCCACGTGGTCGGAACCTTCCTCTTCGGCATGGCCATCGGTGCTGCACTCATGTACGCCATTATGGACACCATGGGCTGGAACTTCTCTGCAGAATCCACACCCCTCGCACCCGTAACCACGACTATCGATACCCCACCGGAAGAAGCCCAGGTCCTGAACGAAGAAACCATCGCTGATGTAAACGGCCTCTGGCCAGCACGCCACCTTTTTGTCGGCATCTCCGGTTTCGCACTCAACCCCGAAACCCGCACCATGCTCCAGACCTATAAACCCGGTGGTGTACTCATACGCGAAGAAAACATCCGTAACCGGAGTCAACTGACCGTCCTCATAAAATCTATCCGGCAACAGGTTGGCCTGGGTGGTGTGTCCGGTCTGCCCCCCATCATCATTTTTGAACCCACCCTGGATGCCCTGAACAAGCTCGACTTGCAAGCCATACCCACCCCTGGTGCACTTCGCGAGGTAAACGATACCAAAACGATTCAACAATCCGGCTACCACCTCGGTCTTGTACTGGATGAATTGGGCATCGATGTAATCCTGGCCCCGGACCTCGACCTCTTTAATGCTGAAAACCACTTTGCCTTTGGACCCCATGCTGCCGTGGTCACAGAAAAAGCAGGCCTCTACATGCAAGGCTTAAAAGAAGGCGGCATTATTGCCATCGCCAGCCACTTCCCCGGAATTGCCAAGGG
>CALAXS010000134.1 GCA_937895305.1 uncultured bacterium | reverse complement strand
TATGACCCGGTGAATGAGCGGTTTATTGATGATGATGGCGCGAATAGCTTGATTAATCAGCCCATGCGCGGGCCGTGGCATGTGTGAGGGCGATAAGTAATGAGGGTCAGGAAGGCGAAGTGAGGTTGAAAGCAGTGTACTCCGACTGGATGCTGGGATACCGTTGGGGGGATTCCCAATCGAGTTGGGAATGACAGGGTGGTGAGGGGGGCGAGTTTTAGTTGAATAGGTTTGAGACAAGGTGAGTAAGAGATTGCCGCGTCGGCGGGATCTCCTCGCAATGACGGGTGGGATTAGATCGACGTTTAAGATGCTTGCCATTTGTGGTGTTTTCCGGAGCAGAACTCTGGTGTATGCATTCCCAAGCTGGAGCTTGGGAACGAGATTAGAATTTAGGCTATGTGGAGAAAATAGAGAATGTTGAAGTTTTTAAGAAATACGTTTGCTGTATTGGTGGTGGGTGTGTTGGTGAGTTCTTGTGCAACGACGCCAGTGAGCGAACCTGAGCCCACGCCGGCTCCTGCGCCTGTGGTGGCGTCGCCGGAGGCCCCCTCCCCCACGCCTGTGCCTGTGCTGGATTTGAAGAAGGTTCTGTCGGGGATGCCGGCGCAGAGTACAGCAGACCGGGATAGTTATGCTGCTGCGGTATTGGCGGGTGGTACTGATAGTGTTGCTACGCTTCTGGGCATGTTGGTCGCGCCGGGTACGGGCGATGACACCAAGGCGCGTTTGGCGTTGGATGGTATTGCGAAGTATTGCACCCGTGCGGGTGGTGCTGAAGATGGGGCGTTGTATCGTGGTGCTGTACTGGGTGCGTTGTCGGGTGCCGGGGATAAGGAAGTGAAAGCGTACCTGATTCGTCAGTTGGAGTTGATGGGAGGGGATGAAGCGGTGGATGCGTTGGCGGGGTATCTGGAAGATGATCGGCTGGTGGAACCTGCGGTGGCTGCGTTGTTGAATAATGGTAGTGATGCTGCTGCGAAGGCGTTGCTGGAGGGGCTGACGAGTGCAAATGATGTTCAGGCATTGCCTATTGTGAAGGCGTTGGGTACGTTGCAGTATATCCCTGCGAAAAATAAATTCAAGACCTTCAGTATGAGCGCGGACCGGAATCTGCGTTTTGCCGCGTTGTATGCGTTGGCGAATCTGGGTGAGGCCTCTTCCGGTTCAATCCTGGAGTCGGAGGTGAAGCGCAGCACAGGCTATGACATGATTGAGGCGACCTCAATTTTGAATCTGCATGAACGACGTGTAGTGGAGAATGCATCGAAGGGAGCTGCCCTGGAAGAAGGGTATGTGTCTTTGTTTAATGGTGTAGACCTGACGGGTTGGGTCGGTGACACGAAGGGCTATGTGGCGGATAACGGCGTTATGCGTTGCTTGCCGGGAGGGAATCTATATACGGAAAAGATGTATGGTGATTTTTCGTTCAAGTTTTCGTTTAAGTTGAATCCGGGTGGGAACAATGGTCTGGCGGTGCGGGTCCCTATGGGGGGTGGTTCCAGTAATGGGATGGAGTTGCAGATTCTGGATGATGATGCAGCGAAGTACGCGGATTTGAAGACATGGCAATATCATGGTTCGATTTACGGGATAGTGCCTGCGAAGCGGGGTCACTTGAATCCTGTGGGTGCGTGGAATGACCAGGAAGTGATAGTGCGGGGTCGCCAGATTACGGTGATTCTGAATGGGGTCACCATTGTGGATGCGAATCTGGATGAGGCGTTGAAGGATGGGCCTATGGATGGAAAGCCGCATGCGAACCTGGATCTGAAAGAGGGGCATTTGGGATTTTTGGGTCATGGGAATGTGGTGGAGTTTCGGGGTATGCGGATTAAGGAATTGTAGCGGGTAGGAAATACCTTAACGCAGAGGCGCGGAGGGCGCAGAGGAGGAATGGGGAAGGGAGAATACAGGGAGGAAGAAGATAATAGAACGCGGATGGGGACGGATAGGAGAGGGAAGATAATTAGGGAGAGGAGAGGGAGGGAAAAGATAAGAGGAAGATGGGAGGGGAAATGAGGGAGTGTTGGTGGTGGCGTTAAAGGTTTGGGGTCCCGAATTAAGCCAGGAGGGTAAACGCGGAGATTCCCGCCTCCGCGGGAATGACAAGAGAGAAGACAATTCCGCCATCCCTGTCATTCTCAACTTGTATGTTACTCTCTGTCGCCATGCTTAATCCAAGTAGGGTGTATCGTTGTTTGTCGCCCGCCCGGCAAGGGCTTTTTGCCAGTATTGGACGTCGATCCATTGGTCGAATTTGAAGCCGACCTTGGGGAAGTGGGCGACTTCTTTGTAGCCGAGTTTAGCGTGGAAGGCTGTGCTGGCGGGATTGGGGATGGCGATACAGGCGATGGCCTGGGTGATGCCCTGGTCGGTGATGCGTTTGAGGAGTTCGGTATACAGGGGGGTGCCAATGCCCTGGCGGGTGGTGGATTGGGGCAGGTAAATGGTGGTTTCGGCGGCGAAGCGGTAGGCGTGTCGGGATTTCCATTGGCTGGCATAGGCGAAGCCGAGTATGGTGTTATCTTGTTCATAGACCAGCCAGGGGTAGTCTTCGGAGATGCTTCGGATACGCCCGGCCATGGCCTTTTCGGCGACGGGTTCTTTTTCAAAACTGGTGAGGTCGTCGGTGATGTACGGGTTATAGATGGCGCAGAGTGCAGGTGCATCGTGGGGTGTTGCTGGGCGAATCATAGTGCTTTCCTGTTATTGTATCTGGTTTTTTTAAATTATTGTAGGCAATGGAGCTTGCATCACTCTGTGCTGGTCGGTCATGATCCTTGGAACGTATGGAAACTGATTATATTACATTTACGAATGGCGAATGGGAAGGGCGAGCGCTTGTGTCCTTTGCTTCTGCTATTGAAGAGGCACTAGTCCATCCAGCTGTGTGTACGCCTATGCACAGCGATGGACGTGGGCATTTGCTGCAATTTGAGTATGGTGATGGCGCGGGGTTGATTCGCCCCTATCTACGGGGTGGCGTGGTTCGATATTTCAGTAAGGATCGCTATTATGGTGAGAACAGGCCGCTAGCGGAGCTTGAAGTCCATTGCCGTGCGCAGGCTATGGGGCTAGCGGTGCCCTTGGTGTTGGGGGTGGTCTGGCGCAGGACGGGTGCCTGGTATTCCGGTAGTATAGCGACAGAGGATTTGGCGTGTCCGAATTTACATCAGTGGTTACCGGGTAAGTCAGAGGCGGATGAGGTGGCAATGATGAAGGCGTGTGGTGCTTTGATACGTGCGATGCATGATGGGGGAATCTGGCATGCGGATTTGCAGATTAAGAATGTGCTGGTCCATGAGGGTGTGCCGAAACTGATTGATTTTGATGGTGCACAGTGGCAGGAAGTGCCGTGGTCGAAGGGGCAGTGCATGCGGAATTTACTTCGATTTCGACGCTCTCTGGAGAAGAATGGTCACGATGACGTATTATTCGATGCGTTGTGTGTTGGTTATGGTGCTGAAGCGGGTGTGGTGATGCGGGGGGTGTATGGGTTGAAGGGGCGTATTTCGGATTGGATGCAAGGGCGTAAAAAGTGAATATGACTGATTTATGTTGTAGGGATTCGGTGAAGCGTACACGCCTCAAGAGCTGGACGGTTTACCATGATGATGGGGTAACCCCGGCGTCCGTGTTGGAAGCGATTGAGAGTGGTGGTGAGATTCTGAAGTCATCGAAGAAGAGTCGGGTGCATCGTATCGGGGATTGGGTGGTGAAGATGGCAGGCGGGAGCTGGTTGAGTCGAATTATCCGGTTAACGTTTAAGAAGGCGCGGTATAGGCGGGGGTGGTTTGCTGCGAATCATCTGGTAGCGCATGAGGTGGGTTGCCCTGTACCTATAGCCTATGCGGAGCGTAGCCTGCTGGGGTTAATATTTCAACATGCGCTAGTGAGTGTGTATCTGGAGGAGGAGCGTAATGTGGAGGTGTTTTCAAGGGCATTGATACAGCGCGGTGGGAGTCAGGATACGTTTTCAATGTACCTGTCGAAACTGGCCATGGCGGTAAATGCCTTGACGGCTTCCGGGGCGTTTCACGGTGATCTGTCGGGGAAGAATATATTTACGCGGGATGGTGAATCGTTTCGGTTTATAGATTTGGATTCTATCGAGATAGGGGTGGAGTATACGGAGGCGATGCGCTTGAAGAATCATGTGCAGTTGTACGATTCGTTTTGTGATGACATGAATGACGCGCTGCTGGTGCCGTTTTTAAAGGCCATGCTGCCTGCGAGTATTGATCCGCGGGTATGGATGCCCAAGGTGCGCAAGGCGCAGGAGGTGCGCCGTCACAAGACGGAGGAGAAGTGGGCGAAGCAGGGACGGAGTGGGTCTTCCGGATAGTGGGAAGCTGTAATTTATTGCCCTACCTTATCTTTCCCGAGCAGGGAATCTCCGGGTGATTGCTACCGGCTTTGCTTGTACACATAGTCGTTGCTGACAGGATGAGTCTATAGCTCCCGAATGGTGAGTCAGTAGCGTCGATACGGAGGTCCCCGCCTTCGCGGGGAAGATGCATTTCTATATTCCCCATGTCGCGCGATGATACAACCTATTGGTCGTTGGTGATGCTTTGTGTGAGGTGGTGTTCCTGGGTGGCGAGTTCACGATCCTTCGCGTCGATGAAGGTGAGCTTAATTGCATGGGCATCCGGGATGGTGGTCATGAGCTGCTTCAGATCGAGGCTAAATTCACAATAGAGACTCTGCAGGATCTGGACCGGGTCTAGCTGGGTGGTGGGGTAGCCGTTGTAAACCCATTGGGTGGATTGAGGTTGCGCCAATATCCAGGTGCCATCATCTCCCCCACTTGTCAGCACATCTACGCGAATGGTGTGGGTGCCTGTGGGAGTATCGGGCAGGGCGAGGGTGATGGGGCTTTGGGTGCCGTTATGAATTCGCACGAGGAGCGTGTCGTTATTGGTCGGGGGATAGGCCTGGAAATGCAGGGCCCCGGTCCAATTCCAAAAGATGGAGATGGCGACGAAAATAGCGACGACGAAGATGAGGGTAATGGCGAGTGTGCGCTGGTCAGTCTTGCTGAGCGGGTTGATACCCAAGAGCCAACTCTTGCTTTCCAGGCGCTTGGGATAGTCCTCCAGGGGAAGGATAATTTCACCACCGAGGGCCTGGGGATCGTCGGTAGTGAGGAGTACATTATAGCGTTCCAGGTCTGCTTGCAGTCCCCGAATGCGCTCGCTTAACTTACGAAGCTCTTTACCATGCCCCTGGGCATCGTGCGTTAGCTGATCATTGCGTGCCAGGGCCTTTCGCAGGTTAACCCCCAATGCTTCGATACTTCGGGTCTCGCGTTTACGAAAGGCTTCGATGTGGTTTTGGGGATCTTTAATCTGAATGGCGTAGAAACCGGCTGCCCGATTTCCTTGCTTCAGGTGCTCTCCAGCTTTGCGCTCGTGGGCGCGTGCCTGGTTTCGCCAGGAGAGGAGCAGCCTGAGTTCGAGTTCAAGAGGTACCTTAGCCACGGGCCTCCTGATGGGCCAGAGCGGCCGCTACGAAGTCTTTGAAGAGGGGCTGCGGCTTGAGCGGGGTGCTCTTGAATTCGGGGTGGAATTGAGCAGCGCAGAACCAGGGGTGATCAGCCAGTTCAACGATTTCAACGAGGTTGTGGTCGCCTTTGGGGTGCCAGCCACTCACAACCATACCAGCATCTTTCTGCATGGCTTCGAGGTAGGCATTGTTAAATTCATAGCGATGACGGTGGCGTTCAGAGATAACGTCCTTGCCGTAGGCTGCACGGGCTCTGGTGTTTTCCTGTAATTCACAGCGATAGGCACCGAGGCGCATGGTCCCCCCCATGTCCTTGATTCCTTTTTGTTCGGTGAGTAGGGAGATAATGGGATCGGGGGTTTCCGGGTCGAATTCAGTGGAGTTGGCGTTTTTCAGGCCGAGGAGGTTTCGGGCGAGTTCGAGGCAGGCGATTTGCATGCCGAGGCAAATACCGAAGAACGGAAGCTTGGATTCGCGTGCATGTTGTACGGCGCGAATTTTGCCTTCGATACCGCGCGAGCCAAAGCCGGGGCCGACGAGCACACCGTCGAAATCTGCCAGTACATCGGCGGGGTCTTCACCTTTTTCGAAGCGTTCTGAGTCGATCCATTGGAGGTCGATGCTACAGTCATTGACGATGCCAGCATGGTCGAAGGCTTCGTTGATGCTCTTGTAGGCATCGTCATGATCGATGTATTTACCGACAGCGGCGATGCGCAGGGTCTTGTCCACTTTGTTAAGGCGGTCCACCATAGCGATCCAATCGCTAAGGTCGCTTTCGGGGGGATCGATACCGAAGAGGTTGAGTACGGTTTCGTCAAGTTTCTGGTTTTTGAAGTTCAGGGGGATAGCGTAGAAGGGTGAGGTATCTTCGGCACTAATGATAGCATCGTCCATGACGTCGCAGAACATGGCAATTTTGTGTCGTTCGTTGTCGGATAGGGTCTGGGTACCTGTACGGCAGACAATTACGTTGGGCTGTATACCGATGTCTCGCAGGGAACGTACGCTGTGCTGGGTTGGCTTGGTCTTGAGTTCACCCGCAGCTTCGATGTAGGGCACGAGGGTCACATGGCAGAAGCAGCAGTTGGGTGGGCCGATTTCAAGGCGGAATTGGCGGAGTGCTTCGAGGAAGGGAAGGCTTTCAATATCGCCAACAGTGCCGCCGATTTCGATAATTACGATATCGACTTCTTCTTCCTGGTCAGCGGTGAGGGAGCGGATGCGGGACTTGATTTCGTCGGTGATATGGGGAATAACCTGGACGGTTTTACCAAGGTATTCACCACGGCGTTCTTTCTGGATGACAGCGTTATAGATACCGCCCGTGGTGGCGTTACTCTTTTGGGAGAGGGTGCACGTGGTAAAACGTTCGTAGTGACCGAGGTCGAGATCGGTTTCAGCACCATCGTCAGTGACGAAGACTTCGCCGTGCTCGAAGGGATTCATAGTACCGGGATCGACGTTGATGTAGGGGTCGAGTTTCATGATGGCGATTTTGAAGCCCCGGGCTTCAAGGAGCATGCCAAGGCTGGCCGCCATGACACCTTTGCCGATTGAAGATACTACGCCGCCCGTTACAAACACATACTTGGTCATTGGTCCATTTTCCTTCCGCACATGGATATAGTGGGGATACAGCTTTCCTGTCTTGTGCAGGCGATGTACGTCCCATAATTCGTGAAGCTTTGGGAAGGGGTGAAGAGTGGCAGGAGAACCGTTTCGGTGAATCTGAATGATTCAGACCGATGAAAGAGCACGTTTAATCTACGTGACTCTATGCGGTTCACAACATAAAACCCCATCCATTGTTGACACAAAGCCGTGTCATAACCCTCAATCAAAGCCTGGATTCGGGCGATATGCGCCCCGTCTTCCAACGGGACTGTACACTAGCATAACGGGCTATGGGGGTGCAACCGATAGCATGGGCCTGCATTAAATTAGTTGTTTCCCTACATCATTGTCATCAGTGCAGCTTCATCGCTGTCCAGAGCAGATTTCCGGGATATGCATCCCTACGCAAAGCATGGGAACGAGGGATTGCTCCGCTCATTATCGTGGTGTTGGAGTTATTGGTCAGAGTCGTTGAGGGTGAAGCGGTCGGTGAGGTCGTCGAGGCGGGTTGTGATTTTGTCGAGGGCCTTGACCATGGTACGGTTGTCGTCGTCCTGCTGTTGTTCCAGGGCGTGTTTTTCAATGGCGTAGGTGAATGCGGTATGGAGGGCGAAGGCCTGGGTGTCGATGCGGACACTCTCTTCTTCAATATCCTTGAAGCGTTTAGAGATCTCTTCGACGATTTTCAGGGTGGTGGCTTCGTCGATGTAGATGGGCACCTGGAGGGTAGCGTTGGCAATTTTTACGCGAATCAGCTCTTCAGCGCTCATTGTCGGAATTCCTCCGTGAGTGCCTTGGTATAGCCCAGGACACGATTGGTACGTTCCAGAAGTTCTTCCCTGGCTGCGTTGAGGCGTTCGTTTTCCTCCTGGATTTCAGTGATTTCTTCGGCGCTGTGTTGCATGACACCCAGTTCTTTACCACGACTCCAGTATTGCTGGAGTAAGCGCTCATGGGCAGCGGCCTGGTGGGTGATTTCTTCTTTTTGATCGGCAAGGACCGACTCCAGCGAATGGAGACGGTCCTCAATGTTGTCTATATAGGATTTAATAATGGGGTTCATCGCAGAGTAGCTGTATGCTTGTTTTCCAGTTGTTTGAGAATTTTATCGAATGACTTCTGGGTGTCTTTCTCGGTCAGCGTACGCTCTTCTGACTGGAATATCAAATTGAAGGCCACGCTCTTTTTACCGCTTTCAATGGGCTTTCCAGTATAGATGTCGAAGACTTCCACGGATTTCAGGAGATTACCGCCGGAACGACTTATGGTGTCGATAAGCTCGTTGACAGGCGCGTTGGCCTCGACCACAACAGCAAGGTCGCGGTTGGCGGCGGGGAAACCGGGGATGGCCTCGAAGCCTTTGGTCGGTGTGGCGTGGGTTACCAGGCTATCCAGTTCCATTTCGAGGATGTAAACATCCTGATTGAGTTCCCAGTTTTTAAGTAGAGACTGGCGTACTTTACCAAAGAAGCCCAAAGTATGTTTGCGCTTTTTGATGGTGGCACTTTGGCCCGGCTGGAAGGTAGGGTAGTCTTCGGCTTCAAATTTAAATTCGGTGTCAAAGTAGTTCGCTATAGCTTCCACATAGCCTTTCAGGTCGAAGATATCCTGTTCGTGCTGGTTACGGCTCCAGTGCTTGGTGGTTATTGGACCACTGAGTACGATGGCCAGCTTGTTTTGCTGGGAAGCCCCGGTCTCCTGCTCTTCGTCGGCGAGGTAGGTGGGTCCGAGTTCGAAGATTGCGAGTCCTGCGGTGCCGCGGTTGAGGTTGTGTGCAGCCGAAGCAAGTAAGTTCGGAATGAGGCTGGAGCGCATGGTGGCCTGCTTCTCGGAAAGGGGGTTTTCGAGTTTGACCATGTTGAGGTAGGCTTCGTCGAGGCCAGCATTCTTGACCAGTGTTTCATTGGAAAAGGTCCAGGAGTAGGCTTCGTAGAGGCCAAGACCAACGAGAAAACGGCGGAAGGCACGGAGGCGATTCTCTACGGGAGCGTAGATGCGTTCCGTGCCGGCAATATGGGGAATAGTGACGGGAATGTTGTTGAAACCGTGGAGGCGCCCTACTTCTTCGATCAGGTCAGCTTCCATAGACACGTCATTCCTACGGAGGGGCACGGAGACGGTGACGCTGTTTTCGTCCTGGGTGGTGACGATGAAGCCGAGGCTTTCCAGGTGCTTGACCTGTTCTTCGTGGGGAATCTCTACACCAAGGAGGTCGGCCGTACGGCTGTAGTTCAAGGTGACTACACGCGCTTCCACCGGGCTGGGGTAATGGTCGATGACACCTTCGGCGATTTCGGCCCCGGCGAGTTCCTGCATGAGTGCTGCGGCACGGTCGAGGGCGTAAGCGGCCATTTCGGGGTCTGCGCCGCGCTGGAAGCGTTGGGACGATTCGGAGATGAGCTTGAGTGCGCGTGAGGTCTTGCGTACAGAGATGGGGTCGAATACCGCACTTTCGAGGAAGATGGTGACCGTATCATCACTGGTCTCGCTCAAAGTACCGCCCATGACCCCTGCAATACACTGGGGCGTGGTAGCGTCAGCGATGACGAGCATGGATTTCTTGAGGGTGCGTTTCTCACCGTCCAGGGTTTCCATGGACTCGCCTTTGGTGGCGGTACGAACAACGACACGACTCTCCTTGAGTTTGTCAAAGTCGAAAGCGTGGAGGGGGTGTCCTGTTTCAAGGAGCACGAAGTTGGTGATGTCCACAATGTTATTGATGGGGCGTTGTCCTGCTGCGACGAGGTACCTGGAGAGCCATTGCGGGGAGGGGCCGACTTTAACGTTACGGAGTAGACGCCCCATGTAACGTGGGCAGCGTGCATCGTCTTCGACAGTGACCGAGGTCACTTCATCAATAGCGGGTGCAGATTCTACGAAGGACACATCCGGGATGTGTAACGCTTTGTTGAAACGCGCAGCGAGTTCACGGGCCACGCCGATCATGCTGGCCCAATCGCCCCGGTTGGGGGTGACTTCGATTTCCATGATCACGTCGTCGAGACCGAGGAGGGGTTTGGCATCGGCGCCAATTTCGTAGGTGTCGTCGAGAATGAGAAGGCCTTCACTATCGCCATCCAGCCCGAGTTCGCTGGCTGCGCACATCATACCCTGGGATTCGACACCGCGCATTTTACGGCGGGCAATCTCGAATCCGCCGGGGAGGGTCGCGCCGACGATAGCGGTGGGTACCCTGTCCCCCACTTTCATGTTTTTGGCACCGCAACAGATTTGCACGGGTTCATCGCCACCTACGTTGGTTTTACAGACGACAATTTTGTCAGCATCGGGGTGTGGATTAATTTCAAGAATCTCGCCGATATAGACTCCGGTGATTTCGTCGCCGGGCCGTTCGATGGCTTCGATTTCGAGGCCGAGCATGGTCATCTCGTGAGCGAGTTCCTCGACAGTGAGGTCAAGGTCAATATAATTTTTAAGCCAGTGGAGTGATATTTTCATGGTTAGAATTGCTCCAGGAATCGTACGTCATTTTCGTAGAGGTGGTGAATGGAGTTAATGCCGTGTTTGACCATGGCGATACGGTCGACGCCCATGCCGAAGGCGAAGCCGTTATATTGCTCATAGTCGTATCCGGCGTGTTTGAAGACTTCGGGATGGACCATGCCGCAACCGAGGATTTCGAGCCATTGTGATTTCATCTCGCCAGTATGGCGGTCTTTGGCTTTCCAGAGGATGTCGACTTCTGCGGAGGGTTCGGTGAAGGGGAAGAAGTGGGGACGGAACCGGACTTCGATGTCTTTGCCGAACATGCGATGTATGAAATGCATGAGGGTGCCACGCAGGTCGGCGAAGGTAATGCCTTTGTCTACGAGGAGGCCTTCGAACTGGTAGAACATGGGGCTGTGGGTGGCATCATAATCAACACGGTACACACGACCGGGAATAACCACAGCGACCGGGGGCTGGAATTTTTCCATAACGCGCATCTGCACGGGTGAGGTATGGGTACGGAGGACGGTGCCGGGTTTCACAAAGAAGGTGTCGTGGGAGTCCCGTGCGGGGTGTTCTTTGGGGGTGTTGAGGCAGTCGAAGTTGTAGTATTCGGTTTCGATGTCGGGGCCTGTGGCGGTCTGGAAGCCGAGGTCGCCGAAAATCTGGAGGATTTCGTCTGTCACCTGGTTGATGACGTGCATGTGGCCTTTGCGGGGTGTGCGACCGGGTAGGGAGAGGTCCACAGCTTCGGATTCGGCCTGGGCAGCTTCTGCGACTACGGTGAGTTCGGCTTTGCGAGCGTCGAGGGCTTCGCAAATGACGACTTTGACGGCATTGGCCGCTTGCCCCATGAGGGGGCGCTCTTCAACGCTGAGCTGGCTGACACCGCGAAGGATGTCGGTGACGCGCCCTTTACGACCGAGGAAGTTCACCCGGTGCTCTTCCAGGGTGTTGAGGTCTCCTGTAGTCTGGATAGCTTCCAGCGCCTCGACCTGGAGTGCTTCTAGTTCCGCTTTCATTTAAGCTTTCCCTTTTTTAAGGTGATGTCTGGTTATTCTTGAGAAGGCACTTTATAAAGTGCACGTCCTATGCGTACTTGTGTAGAGCCTTCTTCGATTGCAATTTCAAAGTCGTTCGTCATGCCCATGGAGCGGGTTTTAAGTCCGTACTCGTCGGCCAGGGTGCGCAGGGTATGGAAAATACGTCGCAGCTCCTTTTCCTCTGCACCCAGTGGGGCCATGGTCAGGAGACCATCTACCTGAAGATGTTCGTAGTGTTGGATGGCCTTCAGGGCGCCGTCCAGTTCTTTGGGTTGAAAGCCGTGTTTGGCGGCTTCTCCAGCTATATTCAGTTCCAGCAGTATGGGAATTGTTTTATTCGCTTCCACGCAGTTTCGCTCCATACTTTCTGCGAGAGAGAGGCGGTCGACAGCGTCCACGGCGTGGAAGAGTTCAATTACGTTGCGTACTTTACGACGTTGTATATTTCCAATCATGTGCCAGGTAGCTTCGGAACCCAGCACTTCAATTTTTTCGCGGGCTACTTCAATCCGGTTTTCACCCAGATGGGTCACCCCCAGCTTGAGTAGATACCGGGCTGCATGGACATCCACAAATTTTGTAACGGCCACGAGGTTAATTTCATCTTCTTTGCGTCCAACACGATGACAGGCCTGGGCAATTCGTGTCTGAATTGCACGTAGATTGTCTTCAATATAGTGGTGTTGCGTGGTCAAAATACCAACCCGATAGACTGCGCATTAAGGTAAAAACGCCCGTGCAACGTATGATACGCTGCACAGGCGCGTGATGCAAGAAATTGGTACCCGTTCAGTGGTGTTTTCCCTGGATTCAGGCACTTTCCGGTTCGGGTTTTCCACGACAGCCTTCGCCGCCTGCATTGCGGAGTTGGGCTTTTTTCTCTGAGATGGAGAGGGGCATTCCGGCGAGTATTTTGTAGTCAATGATTAAATCGGATGCCTCGATAAAGAATGCATCGGCAGGATAGTCCCAGCGTGCAAGGTCCAGCTTGGTGATGGCAAGCATGTAGTCGCCATTCCGGGCCATCCCCTGTGCTTCAAACTTCTTGAGTTGGGCCAGGGCAACAGGGTCGTCCCCCATTTCTTCCCAAATCTGGGTGGCCTGTGCGAGATAGGTATTGGCTTCTTCGGACTTGGCCTGTTCAGTCGCAGGGTCAGTGGCGGCCTGAGCTGCGTTATAGGCATCGTCGGCCAGTTGGGTGTAGTGGCGCGCCCGGTTGCGTTTGATAGAGCGAGGTGCTGTATCAATTACGGATTGTGCGTCTTCAGGGAAGCGTGCCATGTAGCCTTCCCAGCCTTGAATAGCTTTGGCATAATCATCATTGGCTTCGTAGCTGTTGTAGAGCATTCGGGGCACCCAGCGTTCATGGGGTTTGCGTACCGCTTCTTCGAGGTAGCGGATAGCGTTGGGATAGTCGCTAAGCTTGAGGCTGTAGATGCCATACCCGAGATCGAAGTAGAGCTTGTAGTTACGGGGATTATTGCGAATGCCGTCTTTCAGAAAGTCTGCAGCTACGTAATATAGCGTTTCTTTTTCGCCGACGCAGGCCTGCCAGTCTTCATTCCATACGAGGCTGGGCTGGGGTGTTGCGGGCATTTTGGCGGTTACGTTGAAAGCGAGGTGCCATGCGCCGAGAAGATAGGCGTCGACGAATTGCGGATCAAGGACGACGCAGGTTTTCATGAGGGGATTCATAGCGTGGTCATTACCCTGATGCCACAGGGTATCCACCTTAATCCAGAGCAGAGTCGCAGCGACTTGCCTGAACCCAAAGAAGAGATTAAAGACGTTTACGCCGCCTGCTTGTGCATCAGCGTATTTAATCCCTTTCGCAAATTCGAGACGGCTTTCACGTGCGCCATCGAGGAAGCTGGTCCGGTTTTCGGCCTGACCTGGTCCCCGGGCGATGTCCCAGAGTAGCGCGTCCATTTCAGGAATATCGGTGAGGATGGTGACCTGTTGCTCCGGGGTTAATTCAGCCAGCGGGGTTGTGCCAAAACTGGCAAAAGCGTCCGGACCTGCAAGACCTTCAACTTTGTCCCAGTCAACGTTTTGGAGTTGGTCTGCCGCAACGGCACCAAAGGCTTTATAAAGATTGGCATCGTCGTATTGATTACTGGCACTTGTGCTCTCGAATAAGCGGGCATTTGTGCCAGCGGAATAGAGCCAACGGTAGAAAGCTTCTGATTCTCGCAGGTGTTGCAGGTTGTTCCCAATAAATGAGCCCAGGGCCAGCGTAATGACAAGAAGGATGCCGAGCGTTATGTTTGGCATTTTTTTCATGGTGGCCTAGAGCTCCCTGCGACGGAAAACCCACACTGCAATAATGAATCCAGAGACGGCGTAGGTAACTCCGTATATGAGGAGGCGGGTAAATTGCATATCTGACGGTGGATCGTTCAGTTGGAGGTTCAGTATGTCTTGCTTAAGACTGAAGTTCTGGAGATTGGGCAGAATAGAAGAAAGGACGCTGGCAGTCTGGCCAATGATTACGTCGAGAAATTCTTCGGATTCGCCGGAGCGGATCTTCACGTCATTGAGGTATTCGGTGAGGTTGCCCGTGAGGTAGATGAAGAATCCGCCGATAGTGGGCAGTACGGATGAGGTAGCTGCGCAGGAGATGGCAAAAGTGAATGCGGAAACGATAAGGAATTCGAAGTAGGTGAGCAGAATGGACCACAGGAGGAGTGTGGGCAGGGTGCCTTGTTGAAACCATAGTGCCATAAAGAAGAGGAGGCCCATGAGTGCGAGATTGATAATCACAATGAACTGAATACCAATAAATTTACCAAGGAGGTATTGGAGCCGGCTGATGGGTTTGGAGAGTATGGAGTAAATTACTTTGTTTTCAGTTTCGTTGGGCACAGCGGCTGCGGATATGAAAATGGTGATGAGTACACCGAAGATGGAGATGGTGGAAACGCAGATGTCTTTTACGAGTTTGAGGTTGACATCCAGTTCTTCACTACCGACAGTGGATTGATTGAGGAAGGAACCCATGAAGTTGGATCCGAAAATTACGAGGAGGCTGAGGATAAGGAATCCGATGAGGGTCTTCTTGCGAAGCCCTTCTCGCCAGGTGTATACCGCAATAGTCCACGGCCCACGAAATGCATTTACTCCTGACATGATCTTAACTCCGTTTCGCTTCAAGAGCGCCACCGACGACGCGTACGAATAGTTCTTCAAGTGTTTCACGGCGTGGTGCAACGCCTATGATAGTTACATTGGATGCTTTGCAGATTTCCATGGCATCGTAGGTCGTAAGGGACGGGTTGGCACGCAGGTTAATTCTTTCGCCCACCTGATCTTCTGCTTTGAGGCCTTTTTCAGCAAGGGCCTTAAGAACATCGTCGGAGACAGCTTTAATCTCTATGCTGAGTTCGCGTTCGTTCAGCAATTCGGTGATGGTGCCCATGGTTTGCTGCACACCTTCAAAGAGGATACTGATGCGGTCGCTAATGAGTTCCACCTCGAGGAGTTCGTGGCTGGAGATCATGAGGGTCTTACCCTCTTCTCGCAGATTGAGGATGATGTCACGAATTTCTTTACGTGCAATGGGGTCGAGACCGGTAGTGGGCTCGTCCAGAATGAGAATCTTGGGATCGCTGATGAGTGCCTGGGCCAGACCGATGCGTTGGCGCATACCTTTTGAGTAACCGCGGAGCAGTCTCTTGCGGGCGTGTTGCATCCCCACCTGATCGATAACCTTGTCGATACGCATTTTGAGGTCTTTACCTGAGAGGCCGTAGAGTTGTCCGTAGTATTTAAGGATCTCTTCGCCTTTGAGGAAGTCTGGGTAGTAGGCCCCTTCGGGGAGGTAGCCGATCTCTTTTTTAATTGCGGGGGAAGTGGGATTTTTGCTGCCCAGGATTTCGATGCTTCCACTGGTGGGGAAGATGAGGCCAAGGAGCATTTTAATGGTGGTCGTTTTACCTGAACCGTTGGGCCCGAGGTAGGCAAGAATTTCGCCACTCTGGACCTCGAGATTCAGATCGGTAAGTGCGTGGACATCTTGTCCACCCATGGCACTTTCGTAGATCTTGCTGAGGCCTTCAGCTTTTATAACTACAGACACGAATGGGTACCTTTCTTTTGTATGCAGCAGGAATAGCGGTGGGCAATTCCATTTCGGCATATACATAAGGTGTATGAATCGCTCATCTTAGCACTTTGGTTGCCGTTAAGCCAACCATGTACCGGGGGCGATGTGGCACATATGCACCTTGTTTCTCTGCCATCTGCTCAGGGCGAGCGATCATAGCAGATCACCAGCAAGCTGTCAAAGTGACTATTCGATCGTGTGGGCCGGGTATTCCTGTTCCGCCACAGGGTCGTCGGGCGGACTAAGCATTTCCATAAGCAAGGTATATACCCCTTTGCAAACCTTTTCCGGGGCTAACGTGACGGGCGTTGGTACTGGATTATCATCGTCAGAAGGTGTAGCGGGTGTTGACGCAGAAGCCACCACTTCCAGCAGTTCTTCCTGGCTTGGGGCTTCGTCATCCCAGAAGTGTAGCTCGTGGCCATCCCGTACAAGACTGATTCTGGGGGGGGCACTACCGATAAATTCGCCAAAGGTGATGATGCTGTCGCCCATATTGTGCATGGGGAATTCAGCCTGGGTCATGGCTTTGAAATTATCGAAATCACCCGGGGCGGGTTCCAGGCAGAGTGCAACCAGTCTGGGGAGGTCGGGGTTTAGGGTGTATTCGGTTAAGGTGGGGACGGTGGCCATGCAATGGTCACAGGTCATGCTGAGCATGGCAACGATGTACTCACCCTGACTGAGGTCAAAGGGTTCGCCTGTTTCGGCCTCAAACTGGATAGTTGCAAATTTCCCGGTGGGCTGTGTGCTTTCATCCTGGACTGTTGTGGATTGCTGTTGTGGCGTATGCTGGAAGACTTGTGGATAGGTGTAGGCGAAGGCGGCCCCGGCGAGGAGGAGTGCGAGAAGGAGCTTGGCAGCCTCTCCACCACTGCTATTGGGCATGGCGACTTTGAGTTCTTTACCACGGAGGATGATGACAACCATAAAGAGCATGATGAGGTTTTTAGCGATGGCTTCGGGGGG
>CALAXS010000133.1 GCA_937895305.1 uncultured bacterium | reverse complement strand
ATCGTTTTTTTGCGTTTCACTTTGACATAACTCCTCGACCAAATTAACTGTAACTCGATCTTGTTCATCAGGAGAAAATTCTTTATATAGTTTGTCTATTCCATCAAGCAAGGCCCCTTTGGCGGCTGGATTTGGTCCACTTTGTGAGAGGTGTCCTAGTTCCTGAATAGGTATACCTATGGCACCAGCAATATTTTTTATTGTATTAAAGGAATTGTGATTTAACATTCCTCTAAATAAGCCCCACAAACTACCGATAGTATCCATATCCTATTCCTCTCATTATTTTATTTTCGGTGAATATCTAGTTAAATATCCGACTTTTCCGCAGCAGAGCTACGGAATATGCATTCCCAAGCAGAGCTTGGGAACGAGAGAAGAAAGCGATGGTTACGGGTGTATTTAAATTATTTCCGCAGGGTGAGTTTTCTATTTTCTTCACGACCGAAGCCTGTGATGTTCAATTCTTCAGGCATCACCTTCACCGTGGCGAAGCTGTTTTCCAGGGTGTCGACCATACCTTTAAAGGTGACGAAGTGAACGCTATTGCGTAGGCCATAGTTACCAGCATGGTTGTGCCCGTTTATGTAGGCCTTGACGCAGGGGTTGGCATCGATGAGTTGGAGTACGTCTTTTGCGTTCCACAGGTTGTGTGCGTTTTCGGGGAAGACCGGGAAGTGGGCCATGAGAACGACGGACTCGCCTTTATCTGTTGCGTTGCTTAAGACGCCTTTTAGCCAGTCCAGTTGTTCTTTTCCCAGTGCACCATTCCAGCGGGGGGATTCGATTTTGTTGTCAGTGTAGTAGTCTTCCGCTACTTTTTGTGCCGGGCTGTTTGAAGGGTGACCATGGAAACTGATGTCGTTGCCGTCCAGTGCGACGAAGCGCCAGCCATAGTAGGTGAAGTCATAGTATCTGGCAGGCAAGCCCAACTTCTCATGGACCAGTGCTTTCTTGTCGTCGGCTACGGAATAGTCATGGTTACCGAGCACATGGTAGCCGGGTGCTTTCAGTTGCTTCCAAATGGGCAGCACCACATCGAAGCTTTCCCAGTCCCGGTCGATGAAATCACCCAAGTGCACGGTGAAGGTGAGGGGGTGGGTGTTTAGTTCGCTGACGCAGGCCTCGAGTTTCTTTGGCGATTCCCGATAATTGCGAACGCCGGAGGTGTCGCCATCACAGAATTGGCAGTCAGCTACCACCCCGAAAGAAAAGGGCTCAGCATCGCCCCAGGCAGTGACAGCGATACTGAGGGAAAGAACCAAGATGCTTTGTAATATTTTCATGAAACTGATCCTGTTGTTGTGTCGGATCAGGGTACATGGTCCTCTCTCGTGTATCAAGCGGGTGGTGCCATCTGGGAAATATGAATATATAGGCTATTTGGTGGTTCCTTATCCTTCCCCTTCGCCTTCACCAGTAATGCCGAAAGTTTGTGCGACACGAAATCCCGTGTACCCCGATAGAAACGCCGGGAGTTCGTTGTCGCGGTATGCGGTTCGACAGGTGCTGGCATAATAGTTCCAGTCGCCGCCGCGGATCACACGATAATTCCCTGTGGTCGGGCCTGCTGGATCGGTGACAGGGGAAATGGTGTAATCGCGTTTCCACCAGTCATTGCACCATTCAGTTACATTGCCGGACATATCCATGCATCCCGCAGGACTTAATGCGCTGGTGTAGTACCCCACCGGGGCGGTGTAGGGAAAGCTGGTCAAGCTGAGGGGGTTACAGTAAGTGTCGACGTTATAATGGTTCACACTGGCGCAGTTGATAGTGTCGGTTCCGTTTGCATAGCGATAGTGCTGTCCCAGGCCTACGGTACTCCAGGCCGCGGCACGTTCCCATTGTGTGCTTCGGTAGGTAAGTAGTAGCCATTCTTGGTGAAATCGCAAAGCCAGGTGCTTGTGTTGTAGCAGGGTTGTAAGCCCTGTAATTCGCTCAACCAGTTACAGTAGGCCGCTGCACCGTACCAAGAGACCTCAACGACAGGATGCATTGCCATGGAATAGGTATCGCGTGATTCTACGATATACTGTGAACTGTCCCAGGTGAGTTGGCAATCTGCGTCACCGACATGAAGCAATTGAACCCCAAAAGCATCAGCAGTAATTGACGAAGCAGTGGTTAAATACCCTTGCATGTCGGCCCAGTTCAGGACATAGGCATATTCCTGATTGGTAACTTCGTATTTGCCAATACTGAATGCTGACAGAGTCACATCATGTACTGGACGCTCATCGCCGTCTCCCTCATCCCAGGGATCCCCCATCTTGAACGTGCTCTCGTCTATGGGCACCATAGCACCAGGGGTAAAACTACCTTCACCCTCCCCCTCGCCTTCACCGGTTATGCCAATACTTCGTGCTACACGGAAACCGAGGCCGTTCACTTGTGTGGTGGGTTGTGTGACGTCTCTGTGTGTGGTTCGGTAATATTGGTATAGCGTGAAATAACTACCACCACGAATGACACGCCAGCTACTTGGTGCGGGGCCTGTGGGGTCAACCACAGGGTCTGCGGTATATTCCCGATACCAGTAGTCATTACACATTTCAAAGACATTCCCGGTCATATCGTAACACCCTGCGGGACTGGGTGAATCGGGGAAGTACCCCACGGGCGTAGTTTTGGGGTATGTGATAAGACCGAGGGGGTTGCAGATGTCATCACCCGAGGAACTCGTAGAATGGCTGGCCGTATTGCAAGTGATACAATCAGCACTGGTGCCATAGCGGTAATGCCGTCCACTATCTGCCGTACTCCAGGCTGCGGCACGTTCCCATTGGGCTTCCGTGGGTAGATGGTAGCCATCAGCTTCAAAGTTGCAGGTCCAATTAGAGGTGTTGTAACAGGGCGTGAGATTCTGCATTTCACTTCACAGCTATCCCATAGGGCATTAAGAATTTGAGCTGGTCCATGGTG
>CALAXS010000132.1 GCA_937895305.1 uncultured bacterium | reverse complement strand
CTTGTGTCCGCCTTTTACAGGCAGCACATTCCCTGCTAAGTACCTTAACGAATTGGATATAGGATATCATGGCCGACGTACAACGCACGCCCGTAATTGCGGGTAACTGGAAAATGAACAAATTTATTGCCGAAGCAGCAGCAACCACATCTGAGTTGGTACCGCTTGTTTCAGGCGTGTCCGGTGTGAAAATTATTGTCTGCCCGGTATTTACCGCACTCAGTGCTACCGCTGATGCCGCTAAAGGTTCCAACGTCGAAGTGGGTGCCCAGAACTGCTATACCAAAGAAAGCGGCGCGTACACTGGTGAAATTTCCCCCCACATGATTAAAGACGCAGGATGCCAGTGGACCATCATCGGTCACAGCGAACGCCGCGAGTACTTCAAGGAAAGCAACGCGCTCCTCAATGAAAAATGTGCCTTCGCACTGGCGAACGGACTCAAGGTTATGTTCTGCATCGGCGAAACACTCGAACAGCGCGAAGGGGGTCAAATGAACGACGTCCTCCGCACCCAGTTGGTCGAAGGTCTCCAGGGCCGTACAGACGAAGAATTTAAAAGCATCGTCATCGCTTATGAACCTGTCTGGGCCATTGGCACCGGGGTGACCGCTACGGTAGAGCAGGCACAGGAAGCCCATGCTTTTGTACGTGGCGTAGTGCGCGATACTTTCGGTGATGCTGTAGCAGATGCGGTCCGTATCCAATACGGTGGTAGCGTTAAGCCCGATAACGCGGGTGAACTTATTCAGAATCCTGACGTGGACGGATTCCTCGTTGGCGGGGCTGCACTCCAGGCCGAAAGCTTCGCAGCTATTATTAAAGCTGGCGCAGCAAACTAAACCAGATACACACTATTTATTTCATTGCAATAAGGATTTTTTAAGCTATGTGGAACATTATCTTCTGGCTCATGCTCTTACTCTATGTCCCAAGCTGTATTGGGCTCATACTGGTCGTACTCCTGCAAAAAGGGAAAGGCGTCGGCTTTGCCGGTGCCTTCGGTGTCGGTGGCGGATCAGATACCGTCTTCGGCCCCCGTACGGCACGCAGCCTGCCCCAGCGTCTCACGTATGCTATGGCAACACTTTTTATGGTTTTGGCCCTGCTTATGTCGGTGGTCTATGGCCGCACAAACCAGAGTGACGCGCCGGACCTGGTTGACGCAACAGGCAGCACCATTTCAACAACGAACTTTAGTGGATCGACCATGCCCGGTTTCTTCGGGAACCAAACAGAGGCTACCGGGGATACTACCACTACTGAAGAAGCCACAACCGAAGCGGCTCCTGAAGCGAGCATTGTCGCACCCGTAGTGGACGAAGCAACTGAAGATGCACCCGCAGAAGAAGCCCCAGCGGAAGCTGCTGCACCCGCAGAAGAAGCCCCAGCGGAAGCTGCTGTACCTGCTGAAGAAGCCCCAGCGGAAACGCCGGCCCAGCAATAGTTCTTTTTTAATTTTCTGGGCCCAAAGCCATGTGCTTTGGGCCTTTTTTATGGTACCGTAACTGACAACACAAGCGGAGAAGTTCATGGACAAGATTCTCGTTCGAGGGGGAAACCCACTGAAGGGTACTGTGCAGGTGCGTGGCGCGAAAAATGCAGCCCTGCCCCTCATGGCCGCTGCCATCCTGGGGGAAGAGCCTGTGGTCCTTCACAATGTCCCCTGCCTTCATGACATCTTCTCTATGGACAAGATCCTGGCGCACATGGGCATGGCCATTGAATTCACCGGACGCGCCATGACCCTTGACCCGCGAAACTTCGGGACGCCCGAAGCCCCCTACGAACTGGTACGCAAGATGCGCGCTTCCTTCTTTGTTCTCGGTTCTCTCATTGCACGCTTCGGTCGCGCCAAGGTTTCCCTGCCGGGAGGTTGTGCCATAGGCACCCGCCCCGTGGACATTCACCTCAAGGGACTCGAAGCCCTCGGCGTAAAAATATGCATAGAGGATGGTTATGTTATAGCCGATGGAAAACTCAAGGGGGCCAATATCGCCCTCGACTTTCCCAGCGTCGGTGCTACCGAGAATCTGATGATGGCCGCCTCGAAAGCCGAAGGCATTACCCGTATCTCTAACGTAGCTCGTGAACCCGAAATTGAAGACCTCGCCCGCCTCCTCAATGCTATGGGCGCACAAATATCCGGGGCAGGTACGGACCTTATCACCATCGTAGGGGTTGATAGCCTGGGGGGTGCAGAGCATGTGGTGCTACCCGACCGTATCGAAGCGGGTACCTTCCTCGTGGCTGCCGTGGCGACGCGAGGCGATGTGACAGTACAAAACGCCATCGCGGATGACTTACCAGTATTCCTCGATAAACTTGAAGAAGCTGGTGCGACCATTGAAGTACATGGCACAAAAATCAGAGCTGCGGCACCCAACGGGATTAAGGCTGTAGATTTTAGCACCCGACCTCATCCCGGTTTTGCCACGGACCTTCAGGCACAAATGATGACTCTGCTCTGCTGTGCAGAAGGGGTGAGCCGCATTAAAGAAACCGTATTTGAAAACCGATTCATGCAAGCCGCAGAACTGGTGCGCATGGGTGCAGATATTGATTTGGACGGCAACACCGCCATTGTGCGTGGTGTAAAGAGCCTTAGCGGTGCGCCCGTTATGGCCTCTGACTTGCGCGCCAGTGCCGCCCTGGCGATTGCCGGACTCATGGCTGACCATGGCGAAACGGCTATATCCCGTGTCTATCATATTGACCGGGGTTACGAACGCATTGAAGAACGCCTTGCCAGTTTGGGTGGCGATATAGAACGAGTCCGCGAATAGGGGAAGAGCGATGAAACGCTACGAAATTACAAACGAAGCTGAACGCAAAGAGGTCGATGAATATATTCTCGGCCTGGGGGATGCGTCACAGGCTACCGAAGCGATCCAGGAGAAGCTGGAGTCCACCAAGTGGATTGTTGATAACGTACGCGAAAATGGCGATGCTGCGCTGGTGGATTTTACCCAGCGCTTTGACGGCGTAGAACTAACACCAGAGCAATTTGAAGTTACCCCTGACGAAATCGATGCTGCCATGAAAAAGGTGGATCCCAAGCTCATCTCCATTCTCGAACGGGCCCACAACAACATTAAAAACTTTCACAGCAAATACCTCCGCGAGTCATGGGAAGAAAGCTATGAAGACGGTACTATCCTCGGCCAGCGCATTACCCCGGTGGAAAGTGCGGGTGTATACGTGCCCGGCGGTAAAGCCTTTTATCCTTCCTCTGTACTCATGAACATCGCCCCGGCCCGTGTGGCTGGCGTCGAAGAAATTATCATGGTGTCGCCGCCTTCCTACAAAGGCTCCATACACCCTGCTGTGCTTGCTGCTGCGAAAATCGCAGGCGCTACCCGCGTGTTCCGCATCGGTGGTGCTCAGGCCGTTGCTGCCCTCGCCTACGGTACCGAGACCATTCCCGCAGTCACCAAGATTACCGGGCCGGGCAACACTTTTGTCGCCACCGCCAAGGCCCTGGTGCGGGGCCGTGTGGAAATTGATAGCGAAGCTGGTCCATCCGAAGTGGTGGTGCTGGCTGATGAACTCGCCAACCCCGATTTTGTCATTGCGGAAATGTTGGCCCAGGCGGAACACGATGAAGAAGCCATGTCTATTCTCATAACGCCCTCCCGCGAATTGGCAGAGGCGGTGGAGAAAACTATCGACGCACGGCTCAATACCCTACCCCGACGGGACATCATTCAGCAGTCCCTCGACAATAACGGCGCAGTCATCGTAACGCGTAATTTGGACGAGGCTATCGACCTGACCAACATGGCCGCGCCGGAACACCTCAGCATACAAGTGGAATTCCCCCAACGCGTGGCCGACCAGATTAAGAACGCGGGGGCTATGATGCTCGGCGCGTTCACGCCTGTGGCGGTGGGCGATTACTATGCCGGCCCCAACCATATTCTGCCCACCGGGCGTCGTGCACGGTATGCGTCGCCCCTCACCGCAGAAGATTTCCGTAAAGTCACCAGCGTCCTCTACTACACGGAACAACGGCTCAACGAAGTGGGCCAGGACATTATTGACTTTGCCAACATAGAAGAATTACAGGCTCACGCCCGCTCCGTCGCAGTGCGCATGGACGAGGGTAAGGATCTATGAAATACGGAAGAGACCTCTTAAAAAATGTGGAAGGCTACGTGCCCGGTGAGCAGCCAAAAGGCGGCCCCATCACGAAGTTGAACACCAATGAAAACCCTTATCCACCGTCACCCAAGGTGCTCGAAGCCTTGCAGAACATGGGGGAGAGGGCCTTTCGCTGCTACCCGGATCCCGTGTCCACCGCGCTGCGCGAAGCTTGTGCGAAGCGCTATGGCTACGAAAGCGCCGACTGGGTTATCGTCGGTAACGGCATGGACGAATTACTCGCGCTGGTCCTGCGTACCTTTGTGGATCCCGGTGACAAGGTGCTCGCGACCTACCCCACCTACTCCCTCTACGAGATTCTCTGCGACCTTCACGGTTGTGTCCTGACCTATGAAGACCTCGACGAAAACTTTCAGCTCACCGATGCATTCTACACTGTCGATGCACGGCTGTGTATTCTCACCCGGCCCAATGCCCCCACCGGGGTTGCTGTGCCCCGTGAAGCGGTGGAACGGCTCTGCGAATCCTTCGATGGGCTGGTAGTCATCGACGAGGCCTATGTGGACTTTGCCGACGACGACTGCATGGACTTCCCCAAACGTTATGACAACGCCATCGTCATGCGAACCTTTTCCAAGTCGTTCAGCCTTGCCGGTATGCGTATCGGTACCGCCGTAGCACGTCCCGAGATTATCGCCGAGTTCATGAAGACCAAAGACTCCTACAACATGAACGCCGTGGCCCAGACCGTCGGTCTCGCCGCCATGGAAGACTACGACTACATGCAGGCCAACACTGCAAAAGTCAAAGCGACGCGTGAACGCTTGAAAAATGAACTGGAACTGCGCGGTTTCACCATCCCCAAATCCGGGACCAACTTTCTCCTCGCATTTCGCGATGGCACCCCCACCGCCAAAGACATCTTCCAGGCCCTGCGTGAACGCAACGTCATCGTGCGCTACTTCGCGCACCGTCGATTGGAGAATGCACTCCGTATCACCGTCGGTACCGATGAAGAATGCGACGTGTTGCTAAAAGCATTGGACGGAATTCTGGGTTAAATCGTGAGTATGCTAAAGTGGCACTGTGGGTTGGTCCATACGCCTAACCAGTGAAATCGATGGCTCAGCCTACCTGTCGTCCTCGCGAAGGCGGGGACCGTCGCCTAATGAATCCGCGCCCAAGTCGGGACCGAAATCCTAACACTCCCGGTCAAGCATGTCCGCTTTCCGAGGCAGAGCCTCGGGGTATGCATTCCCACGCAGAGCATGGGAACGAGGGGATCCATTATCTCTACTCTGTCGGGACAAGCTCCCCCATCAGTTCCGCGACTTTTTCTTCCACCGCTTCCGCCCACGTGCGATAACTGCTTTCATTCAAGTGTAATAAATCCGGCATGACTTCCTTCGACAAAGTGCTGTCTTCCGCCAGGAACTCATTACCAATATCCAGATAATGAACCATATCCCCATCCGCCTTCGTCGCAGCAATGGCACTCGCTTCCGCCATATTTTCGCGCAGCTTGCTCGGTCCTTCACCACGGGGGAAGATGGCCAGGATTAAAATCTTCATATCCGGCAGCTTCGCACGTAACGAATCCACCACCGCTATGATGCCCGCACCAATCTCCTCCGGCGAATTATCCTTATGATTATTCGTACCAATCATGAGCACCGCCGCCTTGGGCGAAATACCATCCACATTGCCATTTTCCAGGCGCCACAATACATGCTGTGTACGATCACCACCAATCCCCAGATTCACCGCATTACGATCACCGTAATACTCCGCCCAAACATTCTTGCCACCACCTTCCCAGCCATGGGTGATGGAATCACCAATATACAAGAGGTCCACATTGCCCTCCGCCACCCGCGCGTTCATCTTTTCGTGACGTTTCATCCACCCCGCATCATCACGCGGCGTAGGCTCGATGGCTGTATTGGCACAAGCCACACTGCCCGTAAGCAACAAAGTCATAACAACAAATACAGCCACTGCCCTGCTGTGCCGTTTGAATTGATTCATCAACATGGTAATTAACTCCTTCACTAAACCGATTTGTGCATTCCGTTACGAAGCTGCATTGTACTGGGCTATACGCTCAATGTGTAGCAATATTTTTCAGACACTTCTGTCCAAGACAAAACCTTCTACTAAGCAGAGGCTCAGAAAAACACGTCATTGCGAGGAGGCTCCGCCGACGCGGCAATCTCTTGGTCCAGACGATTGCACTGTCGCAGCAACGACCCCACCCCCCCGTCATGCCTGCGAAGGCAGGTATCCAGGAGACCCTGAAAACGCAATCTATGCAACAGTCCTAGCGATGTCTCCACCTCACCCGTCATTGCGAACCGAGTATTGCGAGGTGCGGCAATCTAGCTTGGCCCAGGCGACTGACCAGTCGAAGCGATGACTTTAATCAACCCGTTTTTCCTGCGGAGGCGGGAATCCAGGAGACCCTGAAAAAGTTGTTTTGCTAACGCACTGGGTCCCCGCCTTCGCAGGGAAGACGGAAGAGGGGGCAGATTGAGGAGGAGGCTCAGCCGACACGGCAATATCTTGCTCGCGATGACGTAATAGGCGAAAGGAACGCCCTGGAAT
>CALAXS010000131.1 GCA_937895305.1 uncultured bacterium | reverse complement strand
TTGTTTCCTATCAAGCTGGATGTCGCTATTACGAATCCGGTATGCCACTCCATTTTTTTATACTGTCGTACCCTCACAATGTCTTTCCTTTTGCTTTTCTCCTGCTGTTCGTGCTACCACATCCTTGTATGTTTTTGGTTAAAAACGGGGTTGAGGTACTAATCCATGCAGAAACTATCACGTCGTCAATTTATGTCTCAGTCGATGGTCACTGGGGTAACAGCCACCGCTGTACTCGGTGCTGCCAAGCGGGTGTCTGCCAGTGAGAAAGTGAACGTCGCCGGAATCGGCTTCGGTGGCATGGGGAGTGGGAATCTGCGTGCGTTGACGCAGGCAGGTCATAACATCGTTGCGTTGTGTGATGTGGACCATGATTATGCGGGTCCGGTCTTCAAAGCCCTGCCAGACGCGAAGCAATATACCGACTACCGGGTGATGCTGGAGAAGCAGAAGGATATTGATGCGGTGGTCATCGCCACGCCGGACCACACCCACGCGATTATTACCATGGCCGCTATGGAGGCGGGCAAGCATGTGTATTGTCAGAAGCCGTTGACCCATGATGTCTTTGAAGCGCGTCGGGTGGCAGAGGGTGCAGCACGGACCGGGGTGGTGACACAGATGGGGATTCAAGGGCATTCGGGCGATGGGGGACGTCAGGTGGTGGAATGGATTCAGGGCGGTGTTATTGGCGAGGTAAAGGAGGTGGATGCCTGGTGTAGTCTGTCATATTATCCGTGGGGGCATGCGAGCTGGAGCTCAACCCATGGAGAGCGGCCCACGGAGACCCCGGCCATCCCAGAATCTCTGGATTGGGATTTGTGGCTTGGGCCTGCGAAGGAACGGCCTTATCATTCGTGCTATCACCCGCGTACCTGGCGTAGTTGGCTGGATTTTGGCTGCGGCATGATGGGCGACCGGGGTGCCCACACCTTTGATCCCATTTGTTGGGCCCTGGATTTGAAGCACCCGGAGAGCATCGAAGCGAGTTCCATGGGCGGTAGCGATGAAATTCATCCTTTGTCGTCGGTGGTGCGTTATGTGTTCCCGAAACGAGGGGCACTGCCACCGGTTAGGATTAACTGGTACGAGGGGCTGCTGCCACCCCGTCCGTCGGATCTGGCGGATAATGAGGTGATGGGGAACGTGGAAGGTGGGTCCTTGTTTAAGGGGAGCAAGGGTTATATTAGTTGCGGGGTCTATGGCGAGAATCCACGACTCCATCCTGAAGCACAGATGAAGGATGTTAAAACACCGGATGCCAGCTTGCCACGCATCAAGGGCACCCATGAAGAGGACTGGGCCAATGCGATTTTGAACAACACGAAGGCCGGGGCTGATTTTGCGTATTCCGGGCCATTGACGGAAATTGTGCTGTTGGGGAATATCGCCAAACGATTCAATAAACGTCTACAGTGGGATGGCGAGAAGATAGAATTTTCTAACGCGCCGGAAGCGACGGAGTTTGTGCGGACGAAGTATCGTAAGGGTTGGTCGTTGTAATGCAGTAGATAAATTGAACTCGTTCCCAAGCTCCAGCTTGGGAATGCACAAACCGAGGCTCTGCTTCGGAAAATAGATGCGTACGACCAAAAGTGCAGTGGCTTCAGTTCCGAATCGGGTTGGGAGGGTAAACGCGGTGATTCCCGCCTTCACGGGAATGACAAGGGGGTGCGGGAATTGACAGGTGAGGTGGAGTCGTTGCTGTGAACAATAGGGCAATGTCCGCAGGAGCGGACCGTAGGTACTGACCGGTCACATCCTTTACATTTTTGACCGGGCACATGGTTTACA
>CALAXS010000130.1 GCA_937895305.1 uncultured bacterium | reverse complement strand
GGGGGAACCTTCCTCGGCGTTGTGGGGGGTACGCTTTTCAGTACCTACCTGAACCCTATCGCAGAATTCCTCGCGAGCTTATTCGGCGTTGATCTGTTCAACAGCCAGATTTATTACTTCGACCGAATTCCGGTGGCGGTACAGCCCTATGACGTGGTGGTCATTACCATCTGTTCTATACTGCTCACGTTTATTTCTACCTTGTACCCCGCGTGGAGTGCTTCACGATTGAACCCGGTGGATGCATTGCGTTATGAATAGCGACAATAAAACGCCCGTACTGGAATGTCGGAATATACACAAGCATTATCATGATGGTGATCGCCGACTGGACATCCTCAATGGCGTAGATCTTGAAGTGCGCGCAGGTGAAATTCTGGCCATCAGTGGTTCCAGTGGCGCAGGGAAAAGCACCTTACTTCATCTTATGGGTACTCTGGACGACCCGAACGCGGGGGACATCCTCTTTGGGGGCACCGCGCTATCGGCCATGGCCAAGACGGAGATAAACCGTATTCGCAACGAAGAGATTGGTTTCGTTTTTCAGTTTTACCACCTTCTCCCGGAATTTACGGCACTGGAAAATGTGATGATGCCTGCGTTGGCACAGGGAAAGCGGAAAAGCAGTTGTATGGAACGGGCAGAATACCTCATCGAGAAGGTAGGGCTGACGGATCGCATGACCCATAAACCGGGTCAGTTGAGTGGTGGCGAACAACAACGCGTCGCCATTGCCCGTGCCTTATTCAACGAGCCCGGTGTAATTCTGAGTGATGAGCCTACAGGGAACCTTGACGAAAGTACAGGCAACAGCATTGTTGAATTACTTCTGAATCTCAATAAGGAAGAGGGCATGACGCTGGTGATGGTGACCCATGATGAGCAGTTGGCCCAACGAGCGGATCGCTGGGTTCAGATGCACGAAGGAATCGTGACGAATCGCTAGTGACTTACCCAGCCTGTAATTTGACTGTGGGTATTGTGCTTCGTCTGGTAGCTGGGATACCGTTGGGGGGATTCCCAATCAAGTTGGGAATGACAAGTGCAGAGGTGTGTTTTTTACTTACGCGTCATTGCGCGGAGGCCCTGCCGACGATAATCACTTGCTCGCAACGGCTATCAGTGTGGAAGCTATGCCTCCCAACCTTAACAAGTCTTAGCCCTGGCAGTTGATGACGACTTTACCCAGGGGGCCTTCACCCAGTTTGGCGAAAGCTTCTTGCACCTTGCCCAGCGGGAATTTGGAATCGATGATTGGGCGCTGTTTCGCATCATCCAGTGCCGCAACGATTTTCTTCCACGCCATTTGTGATTCAGCAGCGGTATAGGCCCCTACATTCAGGCCGTGGATCTCGATGCATTTAAAAATCAGATGACCAACGGTGATCTCGGATTGGAATCCGGCGAGGAGTCCGATGACGCAAATGCGTCCATTCACACTAACAAGGTTGATTGATTTTTGGAGAAAAGGCCCGCCGAGATTTTCGATGACCAGGTCAACACGACCGCCACCCAGTGCGCCCTTCACTTCTTGCTCCAGATGTTTCGACCGGGAATCCACTACCATGTCTGCACCCAAATCGTGCAGTGAAGGCCATTTTTTTTCTGAACCGGACAAAGCCACCACCTTGGCACCGAGGGCCTTAGCCAGAAGAATGGCGGCACTTCCCACACCACCCGATGCGCCATTGATAAGGACGGTCTCACCCGCCTTGAGTCGGCCCCGGTCGACGAGTGCCTGCCAGGCGGTGAGAAAAACCAGAGGGCCTGCTGCACCTTCTTCATCACGCCATCCGCCGGGAAGTGGGGCCAGAGATTCCTCCGGGCAACAAACGTATTCAGCGAGGGTGCCCGAGCGCGACACACCCAGATCACTACGCAGAACGATGACTTTATCACCAATAAAAAAACGGCTGTCTGCCGGGGCTTCCACCACTGTGCCGCAGCCGTCCCGTCCCACGGAAAAGGGCGGTGTACCGGGGCGTGGATATTGTCCCTTGATCAAAAAGTGGTCGGCCGGGTTCAACGCAGCAAAGTTCAGCTTCAGCAATACCTCGTCTTTATTGGGAACGGGTATACCTACTTCCTCCAGGACAAGATTTTCTATAGCTCCAAATTCGTGAAATCGCCATGCACGCATGTGTAAATGCTCCTGAATTAACTGAATAGATCCAGTTGTGGTTTGTTTTTGTCATCGTCATCGTCATTCTCTTCGACTTGGGGCTCGGACGGGAGGACTTCCTCCTCCCCCACTTCGGGTTCTGTCGGTGTTGGCGTAATTTTACGGCGGATGCGTACCCTCCCAATGCCTTCCACATCGGTAATGGACACCATTTCTTCATGGGATTCTTCGCTCACCGGGGCCTGCACCAACGGATGCCGTCCGGTTTCGCGCAGGGTGGGCTCGGGCACGGTCTCCGTTTCCAGGGTAACCTCTTCTGGTGAGGGAGGCCATGGGGTATCGTGGTGTGTGGGGGGCTTGCTGGTATTGGAAAGGGGAGACTCCCCACCGAGGTGCTGGAGTTGTAGTTTGGTGATTTTGCTGAAGGCATTACGAATGCGGATGTTATAGACCGCATAGAGGTTTTCCATGTGCTCTGTATTGAGTACCCCTGCGAGCCATTGTTCTTCCGCTTTATGCTGTGTTGCCATCATTTCATGGGTCAATTGCATGAGCGTTTCGGTTTGTTCTGTGCTTTTCATGCGTTGGCCATATTCCAGTAGCTCATTGAAATAGGGCACGATAGCCCGGCGTTGCCGCTCCAGGTGATTTCGCTTGCGCCGCTCCAGGAGGTAATGGGTCACACTGGCGAGAAAGAGCATGCCCGCAAGAAAGAAAGACGCAATCTCAAAATGGTCTGAGGTCAAGGGTGCTTTGCGCGCATAGAATTTTTTTGCAGCTTCATGCAAGGGCAGTGAATACACCTGCTGCCCCTCTGCTTCCGTGAGCGAATTGAGTCGTGCTTCACGCGGGTAAGGTGCTTCATACAAGGCACCCAGCAAGGCTGTTACCGCCTGGGCCGCTGTATCGTTACGCGCCACCAGCAACGTATCCACCGCCAGTGTCAGAAAGTTGTTGTTGTCGGAGCGGGGAATGTTGCGGTCGGGGCCATAGAGACTGTGGGGCAGGATTTCCTCGTGGGTTCCGGGGAGGTAACGGGCCAATGCTGCGGATTCTGGAATCGGCAAGAGGGTGTACCACCCCGAATGGAGCAACTCCTCTACCGCAGGGGTAAAGAGGCCATAAACCGTAAAAGCGGCATCGATTTCGCCATCCAGAAAGGCTTCTTCCAGATTGGCACGATGGTCATAAATCAGTTCCGGTGCTGGTGTAAAATCAAAAAAATCAAAAACACGCTGGCCCAGATTGGCAAAACCACTTTCCTTTGACCCCAGGCCAACCCGTTTCCCGGCCAGGTCACGGAAGGATTTAATATCGCTGTCTTTGGGTACGATGAGGTGCACATACTGACGCCCCACCTTTGCCAATGCCGCATACTCACTGAGATCAGCACTCAGCCCCGATTGGATGAGTGCCACGTCGCACTTGCCCTGGGCCAGAGCTTCCAGATTCGCCACCGACCCGGCAGTCTCCAACACCTCAATCGTATATTTACTCCGCGCCATGAGCTCGCTTCGCAGGGCATCACCCAGCTGATAATAGGCCCCTGACTTGGAAGCCGTGCCCAAGACCAGCGTACCGCTACCCCCCGAGCTGAACCAGCCTGAAAAGAGGTTCCGCGCCTGCTTCGGGCTGAGGAAAAAGAGCAGGCTCATGCCGAGCATGAGAAACAACAGGGCTGTTGAAATATATTTTTTGATGGAAGTCTGATTTATATCTGGTTGCATAAGACGAATATGTACCCGTTTCATTAGCGTAAAAAAGCTTCCGTGTATCATAACAAACCAGACCCACAGGGGGAAACGCTATTGAATTGGTTCAGGCGGTTACAGTGGCGTACACTGCGGATGATTGGCAAAGGTGGGAGATGTCCTTATGACGGTTCAGATTGAAAAGAACGGCCCAGTAACCACAGTGGTTTTAAATCGGCCCGAGGTGCGCAACGCGGTGGACCGCGAGACCGCCTTGGCCCTGGTCGCTGCCTTTGAGGCATTCGAGGCGGATGGGGATGCGCAGGTCGCTGTGCTCTATGGGGACCACGGTAGCTTTTGTGCTGGTGCAGATCTCAAGGCCATTGCAGAGGGGGATCTCAACGAGATTGATGTGGAAGGCGATGGTCCCCTCGGCCCCACTCGTCGGACTTTGTCCAAGCCTGTCATTGCCGCTATCGCCGGACACGCTGTTGCAGGTGGACTGGAATTGGCCCTGTGGTGTGATATGCGCGTTGCCGAAGAAGATGCGGTGCTTGGCGTTTTCTGTAGGCGCTGGGGCGTGCCACTCATTGATGGGGGCACGGTGCGCCTTCCCCGCCTCATCGGGCTGGGCCATGCCATGGATATGGTGCTCACAGGCCGTGGTGTTCACGCCGACGAAGCTCTCGCCTGGGGCCTGGTGAATCGTGTGGTGCCCAAGGGGGAAAGTCGCGCAGCGGCCGAAGCACTGGCGTTGTCTCTTACGCAGTTTCCGCAGGTCTGCATGCGTAACGACCGACTTTCGGCGATTGAACAATTCGATTATAGCCTGGACGATGCCCTGCGCAACGAAGCGCAACGTGGCATGGCCTCCCTGGCCGGGGAGAGTCTATCGGGGGCGCAGCGTTTTGCCGATGGTAAAGGACGTCACGGGGCTTTTGAAACGCCCTGATTGACGGTGTGTGCTGTGAAGCAGCGGTAGTGATGCAGTTGTGCTGCGACTGCATTGGCCTGATCTTCATTTGCACACAACCCGAAGCACGTGGACCCGCTACCGCTCATGAGGGCATGGCTGCACCCGGCGGTCAGCAAGTCGTCCCGCACTTTTTCGATGGCTGGAAACGATGAAAATACTGGACCTTCCATACGGTTGAAAAGCATGGCGGAGGGACCGATGTTATTTAGTGACTCCAGTGCAGCATCAAAGCCGGGGGAGTGAGGGCCTGTAAAAGATGCAGTATTGCGCGTGAGTGCGGGGTGGGTATAGACCTCACGAGCGGTCAACGGGATACCGGGATTCGCCAGCACCAGCCATTGTGGTGTAACCGGGTCTAACGGCGTGAGTATTTCACCGCGTCCACTGGCTGCCGCAGTACCGCCCATCATACAAAAGGGCACGTCCGAGCCGAGTTGTGCCCCCAACGCCATCAAGGAATTCAGCTCCAGGTCACAGTGCCACACTTCGTTCAGCGCTACCAATGTCGCAGCAGCATTGCCCGAACCCCCCGCCAGTCCTGCCGCGATGGGAATGCGCTTTTCCAGATGGAGGGTCGCGCCCTGGGTGCAGTTGCAGTGGGTCTGCAATAGTCGTGCGGCCCGCATCACCAGATTGGATTCATCCACTTCCAGGGTGTCGTCCGAACAGGTGAGCAACAGCGTAGCCTCATGGGGTGTGACGGCCAGGGTGTCGTGTAGACTCACTGATTGGAAAACGGTTTCGATATTGGTGAAGCCATCGGCCCGTTTATCCAACACATCAAGATACCAGTTTATCTTGCCATAGGAAAACCAGTGTTGCGTTACGACGCTACTCATGTTTGCGTCAGGGCGTGGTCACTGCAGACTTATTGAAGCGAATCACTTCATCTGCACTGCCCTCGCGATGGGCTTTGGCTTCCCAGTGAAGGGGCACAAGACTTTCCAGATCCATAGGTGAACCCGAAAGTTTCTTGGTACCAATGGTTTCGCCGATGGCTTTACGATCGCTGTTCTTGGCCTTGCCCGTTATTTCCAGAGGACCGGGCCAAAGGCGCAAGGCATCCAGATTCTCTTTGCCCAAATTATCCATACTGGTCGTGTCCAGTTGCAGGGGGCCTACGGCGACACCATATTTTGCCAGTCTCGCTACCGAAGCCGAGGCACGTAACCAGGAGTCTCTGCCCGCGATGCCCTTGGTGATGGACGATGGCGGGTAGAGGCTTGTATCGGGCAATGCCTCACCGATGGCTTCCAATGCCAATCGATTGGCCTGGCCCCGGGACAAGCCGAATTGTTGTAACACCTCTTCAGGAATACCCGAGGATGCTGGCACGAGGAACGAGAAGCCTGATTTTTTCAACCACAGGGCACGTTCCTGAACTGCTGCTTTACCCAGCGCACGGGCAGGATTCGCCCAGATTTGCCCATCAGCGGATTTACCAATCCAGTCACCGTCCCCTTTTTTCATTGCCAGTGGATCAAAACTGATCCCGGCTTTGTATTTTCGTTTTTGTAGCTCGCTGGCTGCATTGGCGATAGAACGGGGAAAGCGGTCTCCACCCTGCTGACTTCCCGGTGGTAATTCCCATCCCATTGGAATTAGCGCATGGTCTATCCGGGCGCTTTTCCAGTGCTCGGTCATGTCCAGCAATTCGTTAAAGCTGCCCTGATCGCTAACGGTGACCCATGCTTCAATAGGTCGGGTAGCCTTGAGCGAACGTTCGAGGGTGCTGTATGCCCAGGAATAGTACATGTCCAGGTTAGCGATGGGTTGTTGTCCGAAGACGCCGATCATTTCTGCGGATTGCAGGGTCTCCCCCGGCTGTAACTGTGCTGCGGGTTGGAACTGGGATTCCACCTGGCCTTGCCAGCCTTCACCAAAGGCATCAAAGCGCATGGTGCTTCGTCCCTGTCCTCTGGGGGAAAGGCCTACGAGCCAGCTGGCGTTGCTTGTGGGGTCGTGGTATTGCATGGCAATGGCTTCGCCCTGGGTATCCACCACAGGGGAACCCCCCGTAATTTTGCCGTGCCTTTGAATGCACAAGGTTCCCGGACTCAGGGAATGGATACTTCCAGCCGGGGCTTCCAGTATGCGCAAGGTCTTAATGTCAATGGGCGCAGCCCCTACATTTTTCACATGAAGGGTGGAAAAGGATACGGGCCGTTCTTTGGCCAGGGTCATCTCATAGCGCACTTCCATTCCGTCTTTAACGGGGAACAGGATTTCGTATTTGGCGTAGGGTCCAAGTGGCCCTTCCTGATGGAGGGAACGCGTCGTCTTTGCCAATCCAAGATCATGGCACCGCAGTTCGGTATCGTCTGCCAGGATGATGGCGAAGGCCAGATCATCGGCCAGAATCTGTTCGTCACCCACCTTGAGCTGCCACATGGCACGCTCCTCGTCGAGGCTTAAAGTCATGGTGTCCCGACTGAAGGAGTAATGGGTACGTAGTGTCCAGGGCAATAAATCCTCCTTGGCCTGGGCGGGGGACTGGGGTGTGAGTACAACGGAAAAGACCAGAATGGAGAAAAGAATTGCATTTACGAAACGGATTGACATTAACCATGCTCCAAGTGTTCAATCGAAAGCGCGTACTGTGTGTCCAGCACTGCACATAGACAGTGGGCAAGTATACCCGAAAGCCCTGTCCTGCCCCAAATCATCTGAGGCCTGTCTTACCCGGGGGGAATCTGGATGCCAAGGGTCTCGCCATCACGGCGTAACTGCAACTGGAGGGCATCTGTGTAGGGTTGTTGCAGGGCATAGGCTACCTGTTTGTACGAAGCACCTGACATGGACATACCCTGCACCTCCATCAATTGGTCTCCGGGCAGCACCCCGGCCTTTGCTGCAGGTGATTCCTGGAGGAGGGCCAAAGACCAATAGGGACGGGTATAGGTACTCAAGGCAATGCCATGGGCGGAGGGTGCAGCACCGACTTCCGCGTGCCCTGCGAGCGGGGCAAAGCGTGCCAGCCCCGCCTCATAGTTTAAAGTGAAGGCACATCGCTTGAGAAAGGCCATACCCAATCGTTCTTTGGCGGTATCCGGGACGATGCGGCACCATGCGGGGGCCAGAACCATGGAATCAATTTTCAACTCGGGCACCGCGATGGTTTTAATGGTGTCGCCGTTGGGTAATTGGGTGGAATTTGGACTTTTTTCAAGGTTCAGTTTTAACAGGGTGGCCTGGTGTAGGCTGGCGGATTCCGACAAGTGGAGGTCCAGGATGCAGGGCCGTGTAAAATCTGTTGCCAATACCACATCGACCGTAGCGGTTTTGTTTTTGTCCACCCGTATAGGCACTACGCCCGGACTATCCGGTTGCAAGGTATCTTTGCCCAATGGCACCCAGTGTATTTGTTGCGAGGCTACATCGACAGTCACTTCATAACCGGGCTGGTACAGCGGGAAGAGACCTGCTACCTTCTGCCCCAGTGTTGCATCCAGTCGTGAGAGGTCCAGGACACCCAGATGATTAAATTCGAAGTGGAGCGTGTCGTGGGCCAGGAAGTGAGGGCCTTCCATATACCGCAAATTTCCTTCGGTCTTCGTCGCGAAGGATAAACTGTCCACAAACATGGCGTTGAGTACGGGGGTATCAATACCTGCGTCCAGCACAAAGTAATAGGGGCCCAGATGATTCAGGCGCAAGGGGACAATGATGCGATCCCGCAGGGTGCTACAGGGTACCGTGTCGCTAACAACGGGAGCCGCCAGTGTCAGGAGCAGCAGAAATACGAATGCATGTATGCGGCTTTGCTGTGTCAGCATAAAATACTACCCTCCAACTGTAGCAGATCCTGTTTCCAGGCGAGGCCCGCGGCGAAGTTTACCAGTCCACCATCCTGTGCGATGAAGCGGTGACACGGTACGAGGATGGCAATGGGGTTTGCGCCCAATGCCGCACCCACCGCGCGTGCGGTACCCGGTTTCTTCCCCAGGCTTGCTGTCAATGCACCATAGCTTCGGGTGTCACCCCAAGCAACCTTGCAGGCTTCTTGCCAAACGGATTGCTGAAAGGCAGTGCCTGCGGACAGGTCCAGCGGGATATTCATAAAGGCTTCCCGGCTTCCTGAAAAGTATTGATTCAATGCAGTTTCAAGGGTCACTGCGTCAGGATGGAACTCATCCATCACCAGCGTTGGCTTGGTACGGTTAGCATGGGGCAGGGTAAGGGCCGCAAGTCCCTGGGGACCCAGACACCCATAGATGGACCCTTTCGGGTGGTCATAGCTGAAATTGGCACGTTCCATGGGCGTCATTGTAGCAAGGCCCCCGCCATTCTGCACCTTCATTCACGGTTAAGGAATTGATATTAAACCATGGGGAAATATAAATGCTGAAGAGTACTTTCTTGATATAATTTTCACCATAGTACAAACCTGTGCTACTGGTTTGCCCTGCGCTGGCGTTCCGCGTAGACTTTGAAGGGTTCTACCCGGAGTGGTTTTATCGTGTTACGAAATGTGTATGTCAACATTGCAATTGGATTCCTTTGCTTCCTGCCTGCTATGGCCTGGGGGCAGCGCGCCCTTGTGATCACCAACGCCCTGTCCACTACGGGCAAGCCAGCCCAACTTTTTGCCCATAGTGTTGACCTGGAAACGCAACGTGTTTTGTCGGGCACCTTTCCCTTGCCCGGCACGACATTGGTTCAGCCTCCCATGCTTATGCCCGGGCAAAAGGGCCCCATTCTGGTTACACGGGACGCTGAGCAGGTCGCCACATCGGGTGTAGAACTGGTGCCCATGCGTATCCCGCCCGAGAGTGTGCACTGGCACAGTGGAATGACGGTGCTGGGTAAAGTCTTCAAGCAGGGCGATGCAACGGCATCTTTGCTCTATTACCAAAACGATTTGGTGCAAAAACGTTCAACCCTGCATCAGGCACCCTGGTCCACGGAGAACGGTCTTGGTGCTGAGCTTCACTCACAAGTCATACCGGGGTATGTTCTACACGGCTTTTCCTTTGGGACGACACCGCAGGCACTTCTTCTTTGTGAGCAGGATGATATGGAAACGCTTGTATGTATGGATGTTCGCGAGAAGAACATCGTAAAACAACTCAAGCTGCCTGTATTGTCGCGTTGGTCCCAGGGCTTCCGGGTTGCCAATATGCGACTGGACGAAACGGGCACTTTATTATGGCTGCTGGCTACGGGTTTCAGCTTTGACATGCCCTCCGGTCGACTGGTCAGCTATCTGTACCGCATAGATCTTGAGACCCTTGCGCCCATAGGTGCCCCTCTTTTAATCTCAGGAACCGCTACATTCAATGATCCAGCACTTCATCCTGTAAGTTTCCAAACGTGTTGGGCGTTGACCCGGGAGAATGAAACCGGTTTTGTACATGCCGTACTGGCATCCGATGAAGGTGAAGGGCTTAAGAAAGTATATGAAGCTTCGGTTCCCCTTTATGGCAATGCCTTTGAAGCAGCCCTGTCCAAAACATCCAAAACCCTAGCATTGGCCTCGGGCAACCAGCTTGAACTGTGGAAGAATTTTACTCGCGGGGATATCCGGATCAAGATGGATGCGCCCATCCGTTATCTGGGCTGGGGGGAAAGCGCGTTTATTCTGGCCTCGGGCGGTCGTATACACCGTATGGATTCTGATGGAAAAGTGAGCCGTCAGATTCAGCTTCAGCATGGGCAGGTGGTAACGGTTTTATTGGTGGAAGATTATCGTAATGATATGGATCTGGATGGCCTGTTGGATAATGAGGAAACCGCGCGTGGTCTGGATCCCATGAACGCTGATAGCGATGGCGATGGTCTGCACGATGGCATTGATCTGGAACCAACCCAGCCCACGCCCTGGCTGGAAGTTCCCTATAAGAGTACCCTGCGCCGACAGACTGCCGGGCAGGAGGTTCGTGCACTCTGGGTTGAGACCCACAGTGATGACACCCTGTCCTGGACGGTGGAAGAAGTCGGGGAGGGCTTACCCGGATTCACTTTTTACACTGCGGAGGGTGTGGGTTCTGGTCCGGTATATTATGGATTGAGCAGTGCGTGGCACCCCGATAGCTATGGTCAATCGACCCGGCTTCGCATCCAACCGGAAAAAGGACAAACGGTGACGGTGCCTATACTCTGGGAAGCCAATGCAAACAGTGTGCCGACGGTCCTGTGGTTGCACGGGCAAAAGCACAAGGCTTCTCCAGAGCGGAGTGCGCTGGAAACCTTATTGGCGGCCCCGCCACTTTATCTGTCCCATGAGCATCACCGGGGGCCCTTCACGGGCTCCTTATCGCCTTATACCGTGGTTATGATTGATGGGGCTACAGCGAATCAGGGTGTGCTTACTACGACGCAGGTTCTCGATTACGTTGCAGGTGGGGGCACCCTGCTATTTTTGGGCACCCATGCAGCAGACACGGCTATTCTTTCCCTGCACGACTGGCTGGCCCCGGCCCGGATTTATCTGCCCATGGACGAAGCGCTCACCGGGACCATGACGGTTACCGATTCGGAGTCTGCACTTCGGGCCTGGTCTGGTACAGCCATTAACGGTGGACGTATTCAGGCGGAGGAGGCTGTGGTGTTGGCTACGGTCAACGATGAAGCGGCCTGGATTATGCAACCCTATGGTAATGGACAGATTCATCTGCTCAGCGACGGTACTTTGTTAACGAAGATCGAGTCTGGCGATACGACCCGTCAGCGTGCGGTACAAACCTTGTTCAGGAATTGGATGGCACTGGGTTATACGCGGAGCGATTTTGATAACGATGGACTTGCTGACAGTATAGAGGACCAGAACGACAATGCTGTGGTGGATTCCGGGGAAACCCATTTCCTTCGGGGAGACACAGACCTGGATGGTGTGCCGGATGGCATGGAAGACAGGAATCGAAATGGAGTTCTTGATGAAGGTGAGACCGATCCACGTAACCGGGATTCGGATGGGGATGGTGTGTGGGACGGCGCAGATGCAGTGCCCTATTCTTCACTGGGTGCACCGGTGATAACCCATATTGATCCACCGGATGCACCAGCGGAAGGCGGTGGCCTCTGCACCTTGTATGGCCGCCATCTCAGTGCCGGCTCGCGGTTCTGGATAGGCCAGCACCCCGTACAGATTTCAGAAACCGATGGTGCAAATTATGCGCGGGTAAACATCCCCCACCATAACCTGGAAAATGAGACGCTGGATGTGCGGGTAGAAAATGCGGCGGGTATACAAGGTGCCTTGGCCCAGGGCTTTCATTTTGGTCCCCGGACTCCGGTGTATATAGATTTGACGAAAGTTTCCAGGCAGGCTGTTGAGCCGGATACGGCGCTTACCCGGGGGCGTATACGCTGCACCATTCGTTTTTCGGAGGGAAGTTATTTTCGCGTTGCCGTGCTTGTTATTGCTGCTCAACCTGCAGACGGTTTCCAGTGGGATGAAGCGCGTTGGCCCGGTGGCGATGCCCCGCCGGGTGTGGTACTGCAAAGTGACGAAATGAAGCCAGGACTATTGCAAATCCGTATGGCGTTAGAGCGTGGACCGGCTCAGGAAGAAGTGGTTCTGGAACTGCCCTGGCGTCTGGATGCCGCGTTGGCAACTGCCGACAGTATTCAGGTGGATGTACAGGAAAATAACGGGGCGGAAATAGCGTATGTCATCAATGAAAAATCGGGTGTGTTGAAGCCTGTGATACAAGGCACTACCATTGTGCTGAAGCAGGCTATCCCGCCACGACGCGTTGTTGATGCTGTTCCCTGACGAACAGACCCGTTTATGTATGGGTGTGCTACAGAGTCTTCAGGGATTTAACGGAATCCCTGATTTCGAGCGATGCCTGAAGGATGTCCTGCTCATACTTAAACAGGTGCAGTGTACCTGACAAGGCTGTCTTGAGCTTGCGCAGGGCTGCGCCGCGCGCTGACCAGGCGGTAATACGCGCGATACCCATCAACACAGCCAGTTCTACCCCGAGGAGTAAAGCCAGCACCAGGCAGGTATGGGACACATAGCCTACTGGCAGGGCGATGCCCTGGAACCAGTCCTGCACCACATCGTAGCTGGCATAGCCCAGGAAAGCCAAGGGTAGCGCATCGGACAGCAGGGTCATGGGCCAACTTGTAAGCCGTCGTGCACGCAGCACCACCACATCGCGGGCGGGACCACGCAACACGGCGGTGACCCGTTCGTTGATGCACTGGCGAAAAGCGTCCAGACCCGCCGCAGAATCAGGTCGGTCAAATCCTGCCTGGGCAAAGGCCAGCCCGATTTCACTCTGTCGCGTTTGGTATAACAAGGCCATTTCATCGTTGGCCAGTTCCAGGTCATCCTGAAATAATTCGTTGTGCGTTAATAGAGCCGCAGCCTGGCGGCCTGCACCGCTGCCGGATCTGCGCCAGGGCAACCACCCGGAAAGCCGTGCGGGCAGGGTGCGGATACTTTCCAGAATGCGGTAAAGCATCCCTACAAAGCCTTTGGCGCGCAGCCCCATTTCCCGTCCCAATGCATAGGTCCACAGGTGCGATTCCGTAAAAAGGCGCCGTTCAATGACGGTGAGGATTTCCCGGGTCAGTGCCTTATCCACCGTGTCCAGTTGTTCTGCCAGTGCGGCGAGTCTGGGTTCAGATTCAGTAACGCAGGTCTCTAAAGCCTGGACAGTCTTGTTCATGAGTCCGCTAAAGTTGGAGCATTTAATGCGTCGAATCCGTTCAGCACTCAATTCATCTCGCAGGAAGCATTCCAGTTTAGGGAAGTCCAGTTCTTCCGGTGTCGATGCCCGTGCTGCCAGTTTCCGGTCCAGGCTACGGAGTGCATTCACCCGGAAAAAGGCGCTGACCGTAAAATTTTCTTCCTCCAGCCGTCCCACCCAGTGGGCTTCAATAGGGCTGCTCTCGCCCTGGGACTTGGTCTCGATACAGATCATGGACCGCTCACCCTGCAAGGGGCGCAAGATGGACCAGGTCGCCTCGTCCAGATACTTCTCCGCACTACCGCACAGGAGGATGAGGTCACATTTCCCCAGGACCTCGACAACCCGTTCACGATGTGTTTTGGCGATGGTGTCTGAATCAGGCGTGTCCACAATGACCAGATGTTCCAGCGCGGACCCAGACACGGTATCCCAATCCATGAAATCCAGGGTTACCCCGGGTGGGTGATACACCGTGGGCTTTTCAGTGCAGGGTCTATACTCCGAAGTCCGTGCGAGGGTGTCTCCGGCCAGTGCATTGAGCAGGGTTGATTTCCCGACCCCGGAACCACCTACCAGCGCAATCACCAGCACATCGTCTTCGGTGTCTGCACGGTGCTGTAATTCTTCAAGACGCGGTGCCAGGTTTTTAGAAGCATGGTGAAAGGCTTGCCACGGGCCTGTATAGGCCGCCAGTTTTTCCAGCGTGTTTAGTTGCTTTACGATGCGGTCTGGCATTGATCCATACACCTCCGCAGTTGGGTCATAGCGTCACCGTCCAGGGTGGCAACCAGTTGCTTCAACTCGGTCATGGCCGGGCCGGTCACATGGTTCATGAGCGCAGAATGAAAACAGGCTTGCTGCTCCTTACGCCAGGGTGCCAGGAAATTAAACATCTGGTCCCCGAACTGATACTCCACGACCCGGGCGATAAACTGTTCCACAATAGGCCCCGCCACCATAATGGCTTCCGGTGTGCCCACGCCAGCGGTATAAAAGGACAAGGGCGCTGCTATAGCTGCGGGCATAAGCAACAAAATTTTATCCAGGCCCTCAATAATCCTGCGTTTGCCTGTATTATCCTGCCACCAGGATTCCAGCATCCGATCGGCATGGGCACGGAATTCATCCGATATATTTTTAGCCTGTAACGTGGCATCCGTTACGGTCGCGACCGTTTGCGGCGGGTCCAGCTGATTTAATCGTGCGGTCACCAGATCGTTAAAGGGTGGCTCCAGAGGCAGTGCTTTTTCATAGAGGGCCGTACTCAATTCCAGGGTATACCGCTCCAACTGTTTTGCATGGGCTGCATGGAGCAGGGCATCCGATGGTTCCTCTTCCGGCGTTTCCAGAGTGGATTGCTTGAATATCAGATTGCCTACCGACTTGCCCAGGAAGGAGACGCCCTTCACTACCGTGCGGCTCGCAGTACCCATGGCCTTGTCCAGCGGACCGCGCTTGGACTGTACAAATGTATGAAAAAGTCCGCCAATATCAGCGCCGGGTGCCGGGTCGTATTGCATGGCGAAAGTCCGGGTCAAGGCTTCAAAGGTTGCCAGCACATCCTGATACTGTTGGCTTTGTGTTTCCACATTGTTTAGAAAGCGTTGTGCAGCAGTGTTGAAATGAGACACGGTGTCATGGAATACCCGTTCTTTTATGGCAGGAACATCCAGGGATTCGATGTAACTGTGGAGGGTGCCTGTGTCATCCAGCTGTTGGATGGGCTGACTGGTGAAATCCTCTACCAGATTAAAATCGTGGGCGACGACGAAGGACACGGTATCTGTCAATCCCACATCTTTCTGAAACTCGCGTAGTTGTGCCCGTGCAATTTCAAAATCATTGGCCGGGTTGGCCTTGTTCATGAGCGGTAGCACTACCCGACCCGAAGCATGTGCCTCACGAAAGAAAGCGACCACCCGCTCATCCTTGTACTTCTCCCCGGTGAGCACCGCTACCAGTACATCACCCGCAGTACGAATATGCTGCGCTACGGTCCAATTGTCCTTGTCGATGGAGTCGATGTCTGGCGTGTCCAGCAACACCAGATCATCAGGGAGATCGTCCTGTAGCGCTACATAGAGCGTGTCCGGTGAAGATTCACGAAGCACAATCGATTCAGCGCGTTCCAGTGCTACGGGCGTAAATTCCGGTACCAGCTTTCCCGCCAGGGCTTCTTCATAACGTCGTTGATTCGCGACCAGGCAGGAGCGACAGGTCGCCGCTGCGGTTGTGCGTACCGGGCTGGTGTTATGTCCCAGGAGCATATTGAAGACCGTGGATTTACCGGTGTTGGTGCCCCCGGTAACGGCCACCACCAGACAACCACCGCCACCCAGATGAGGCACCAGCTTATAGGTTAACAATTCGGTCCACGCATCGGAATCGGTAAAGACCGTTGTCTTCACTTCGGGAAATTCGGTGAGGGCGGTACGCAGTTCCCCCAGCGCCCCTTCAATCCCGATTAAGGCTTCTCCAAGTGTGGCACCCTGCATAACCTGGACCGCTTAACTGACCACGACGAGATCAACCACCTCAAAGGTGTCGATGCCAAGGGGTGTGGTCACGGTGAGGGATACGGTATAGGTGCCTGGATTGGTGAAGGTGAACGCAGGGTTTTCAGCGGTACTTACGCCTACCTCAAAATCCCAGGCGTAGGCTGCATTGACAGGATTACTCCCCAGTACGGAGGTGTTTGTGAAGTTGACGGTCAGCGGGGCTGTTCCGGTGGTGTTGGAATACGAAAAATCGGCTGTGGGACCCACCTCAGTTACCGTAATGATACCCACCTGGCTACTGGTATGTGAACCTTCTGAATTTGTCACGGTAAGGGATACGGTGAAGGTGCCACCATCGTCGTAGGTGTGTACAGGATCCGCTATGGTACTGCCACCGCCATCACCAAAGGTCCAGACCCAGCCCGTGATGGGGGTATAGTCTTCAAGATTCACCAGACCCAGAGGCCCTACAACAATGCTGGTGTCGGTAAATTGCACTTCCAGCGGGGCATCACCTGCGGTGGTATCTACGGTAAAATTGGCCGTAGGGGGCGCACAACCCACAAGTGCACACAGACTTAAAACGATGAGGCTCTTTACTACTACACGCATTTCACTTCACTCCCTGTCTGTCCCATGCCTTCCCGTACTATACAAGCGTATGACCGATAGACACAACCATGGCTCTCCCGCTATCATAGCATTTTCCTCATCAAGACTGCCGGAGAGCGACCATGATTTTAAAGAATGTGAATAGCACCCTGAAGATCCTCATACTCCTACTCTTATCTACAGGGCTTTGTTACAGCGCGGATAAGCTCCAGCCTGTGGCCTATAACAATCCTGATCTCGTGGTAAATCTCGGTGTGGGCCTTTGGGCCTGGCCCCTGCCCATGGACTATGATGGTGATGGGGACTACGACCTTCTCGTGTCATGCCCGGACAAACCCTATAACGGTACCTACTTCTTTGAGAATACGACCGGGGATGGTAAATCGCCCCTCTTCGCACCAGCAGTACGCCTGAGTGGCTCTATCAATAACGCGCAAATCTCCCACACGGATGACGGTCCTATTATCATGTCCCCGGCGATGCAGTGGGAAAACGTAGTGAAGGGCCAGAAACACAAAGCGAAGAAAATTTACCCGCAGGATAACCTTCTCCGCGACGGGAAGACGACCCGGGCGAACCAGTGGAAGCAGGTTGATTTTGATGGCGATGGCGACCTGGACTTGGTCGTGGGTGTGGGCTACTGGCTCCAGTACGGCTGGGACAATGCCTACGACAGCAATGGTGACTGGTTGCGCGGTCCACTCCATGGTTACGTCTATCTCATAGAAAACACAGGCACGACCGATACGCCTGAATACAAAGATCCCATTCGTCTGGAAAGTGCAGGGATTCGCATCGACACCTACGGCATGCCCTCGCCCAACTTTGCGGACTTCGATGGAGATGGCGACCTCGATTTGCTCTGCGGCAGTTTTGTGGATGACTTCACTTATTTCGAGAATGTGGGTTCTCGCACCAAGCCCGATTATTCCCCCGGCAAGATCATGACCTACAAAAACAAACGACTCACCATGGACCTCTGCATGATCGTACCCACGGCCATCGACTGGGACAAAGATGGTGATGTGGATCTTATCGTGGGTGAAGAAGACGGCACAGTGTCTTTCATGGAGCACACAGGCGAGATTGAAGAGGGTGTACCTGTATTTAAACCACCCGTCTACCTGAAGCAGCAGGCGGAGAATGTGAAGTTTGGTGCGCTGGTTACACCCCACAGCATCGACTGGGACGGTGATGGCGACGAGGACATCATTGCTGGCAATACAGCCGGGTATATCGGCTTTATCGAAAACCTCGATGGGGGCAATCCACCGAAATGGGCCGCACCACAATACCTTCGTGCCTATGGCGAGCCTGTGCGTATCATGGCCGGGTACAACGGTTCTATTCAGGGGCCCTGCGAAACCAAGTGGGGCTATACCACATTAACGGTGGCCGACTGGGACCACGACGGGCACCTGGACATCGTGGCTAATTCCATCTGGGGCAAGGTGGTCTGGTTCCGCAACAATGGCCAAGGTGGATTGAACGCGCTGGAAGGCGAGCAGTCGGTACGTGTGGCCTGGAAAGGCGCGACGCCTAAACCTGCATGGACCTGGTGGACCCCCGAAGCGGGGACGTTGGCACCGCAATGGCGCACGACGCCCTACGTAACGGATTTAGACAAGGATGGCCTCAATGACTTGGTCATGCTCGACCACGAGGGTTACCTCAGTTTCTTTAAACGCACCAAACAGGATGGGGCGCTCATTCTACAACCCGGTGAGCACATCTTTAAGAATGGCAAGGGCGAAGCTTTGCGATTGAATGAACGGACTGCGGGTGGGAGCGGGCGCAAGAAAATCTGTCTTGTCGACTGGGACCGGGACGGCAAGCTGGACCTGCTCATGAACAGTCGGAACATAAACTTCTACAAGAACACTGCGACGAAGGATGGCGAATACGTCTTCGAAGATCAGGGCGAGGTGGATAGTCGTTTGCTTGCAGGCCATACCACCAGTCCCACAGTCGTGGATTGGGACAAGAACGGTGTTCCCGATTTGCTGGTCGGTGCTGAGGATGGGTTCTTTTACTACATGAAGAATCCGAATTAGTCCGGAGCTAGATAAATGCCCTCGTTCCCATGCTCTGCGTGGGAATGCATACACCGAGGCTCCTGCCTCGGAAGCCATTGCGAATATCCTATGCATACTCCGACTGGAGGCTGGGATACCGTTTGAGGGATTCCCAATCAAGTTGGGAATGACAAGGGATTGAAAACTATGTAGAGGATCAGCTACAAATTGCCTTTCCCTCGTTCCCATGCTCTGCGTGGGAATGCATACACCGAGGCTCCTGCCTCGGAAGCCATTGCGAATATCCTATGCATACTCCGACTGGAGGCTGGGATACCGTTTGAGGGATTCCCAATCAAGTTGGGAATGACAGAGGGCTGAAAACTATGAAGAGGACCAGCTACTAATTGCCCTGCAACAGCGTCTTCAACTTCGCCACCTCCGTCACAGGTGCTTCGCAGGCAAAGTTCTTGCATACGTACCCGGTCGCTTTACCGTCGACCATAGTTTTGAATGCGAGCAACGGCATGGTCTTGCCCAGTGCTTCAACGTCTTTGCTATCGGGGTCCACAAAGGCCACCACCTTGTTGGGTACAAAGTCGGCAAAGGTCGCGCTAACCATAGCCCGTGTATCATCACGGTCTGCCTTGCCGGCAATAGCGATTTCTTTTGGGGGATAAACAATGAAGTCGGCAGCACACAAGAGCTTCATGTAGCCCTGGGGGCCACGCTCCATAAAGGGCGCACCCGATTGCAGGACCTCGTCCGCCACGTTGTAATAGTCGGCATTATCCAGCAACTTCGCAAGACGCAACAGCCCTAGCGCCGCCATGGAATTCCCCGCAGGTTCAGCCCCATCATGATTCGGCTTGGCACGCACGATGAGGTTCTCATGCTTATCACTGGCAAAGAAAAAGGCCTTGTCTTCGGTGTCCCAGAAATGGGAGACCATATCCCCGGCCAGGCGGTCCGCCGCTTCCAGCCATTTTGTGTCAAAGGTGGCTTCATAGAGATCCACAAATGCATTTACAGTGTAACTGTAATCATCCAGGTACCCCGGTAAATGACTCTTGCCATGGCGATGGGTCCGTAACAAGACCCCGTCCTCCATCATGTGTTCCAGAATAAAGGTACCCGCTTCCGTTGCCGCCTTGGCATAACGCGGTTCATCCAGGATACGACTCCCCTGTGCCAACGCGGTGATGAGCAGACTGTTCCAGGAGGTCAACACCTTGTCATCCAGGGCGGGACGTACCCGCTTGTCCCGTACTGCAAAAAGTTTCGCTCGCATAGGGACCATTTGCGCCTCCAACTCCTCCACGCTCAAGCCCAGTTCAGTGGCCACTTCCGCAGGGGTTCGGGTCAGGTGCAGAATATTCAGTCCCGTGTGATAAGGTTCATGAGAAGAGAAATTACCGCCCTCCTTCACATTGTAATACGCATTAAAAATTGCTCCGTCTTCTTCGCCCAGCAATGCGATAATTTCGCTGTGGGTCCAGAGATAAAATTTGCCCTCCTCGCCTTCGCTGTCTGCGTCTTCGGTGGAGTGGAACGCGCCTAATTCATCGCGCATGTCTCGCAATTCATAGTCCAGGATCTCGCGGGCTATCTTTGCATAGCGCGGTTTTTTAGTGAGTTGATACGCTTCCAGATAAATCTGCGCCAATTGCCCATTGTCATAGAGCATCTTCTCAAAGTGAGGCACCAGCCATTGGGCATCAACCGAGTACCGATGAAAGCCGCCTCCCAGTTGGTCGTACATTCCACCATCGGCCATCTGGTCCAGCGTATGGGTTGCCATTGCCAGCGTTGCTTCATCCTCGGAACGCGCATAGTCGCGAAGGAGTACCGCGATAGAGGGGCTGGACGGGAATTTGGGCGCATTGCCCCACCCGCCATTCGTCTCATCATAGGTTGCCTTCAGCGCCTTCACCGCTTCAGGAAAGATCGTCTCGCTCACCTGACCCCGGGGTGCACCTGCGCCCGTGAGTTGTTTGGAAATATGGGTCACCAAACCCGTAGCACCCGTCTCCACCTCGTCCCGTTTATTTTTCCAGGCATCTGCCATGGCGTTGAGTACCGTCACGAAACCCGGGCGACCATAGCGGTCCGTAGGCGGATAGTACGTGCCACCATAAAAAGGCTTCAGGTCGGGTGTGAGCCACACGCTCATGGGCCAGCCACCGCTGCCACTGAGGGCCACTACGGCGGACATGTAAATATCGTCCAGGTCCGGACGTTCTTCACGGTCCACCTTGATATTGATAAAATGCTCATTCATGACCGCAGCAATATCCGGGTCTTCAAAGGACTCATGGGCCATGACATGGCACCAGTGACATGCGGAATAGCCAATGGACAAAAAGATGGGCTTGTCCTCGTCCTTCGCTTTTTGCAGTGCTTCCTCACCCCAGGGATACCATTCCACCGGGTTATGGGCATGCTGCAAGAGGTAGGGACTGGTCTCATGAATAAGATCATTAATATAAACCGCTTTATCGGCGTGGTGGCTATCCGTCACAGCAGGGGATTCCTTTTCCGGGGTTGGTGCTTCCACAGCGTCACAGGATGTAGTGAAGGGCACAAGCAATATACCCATGAACAAGGCAAGTGGCTTATTTATTCGCATGGAAGCACTCCAGGGTTTTCAATAGAAGATCACAGTCTACCTGTATGCCTCTATTCCCGACAAGCCGATAGCGGTGTAAATACAGCACAGTCTTTGTTATGCTGCAAAGCAGGGAAGTGAATAAAGCTTCACGTTAAGGGGTACTGCCCTGGGCAGTATGACACAGGAAGAGCAAACATGGACGAACACGTACAAAAACAAATTGATGAACTGAAGGACACCGGGACCGGCTGGGTGAATCGCCGGGACGCAGTGGTCTGGTTGGGCAATGCAGCGCGAGATGCTATCCAGGCACTTCAGGAACACGTGGACGACAGCGATGTGGATGTGAAATCGGCAGTGGGCGATGCGCTCCGTCATATTACCTTACCCGATGCCCCACCCTTGAACGCGCACAAGAGAATCTATTCTCTGGAATCCCTTGCTACGGCCTGTGCCAAACCGGGTCAACGGGAAGTCGTTGCCAAAGGGGCCGGGTATACGGTAGCGGTGCAACTCCCCGAGGGCCGTCATCAGACGGTCTATCTGAATGTGAACAAGAGCAAGGAGGGGGTAGAGCTGCTCCGTATTTTCAGTTATTGCGGGGAAGTCACCGAGAAGGCGCTCTACTGGGGACTGAAGAATAATACCAATCTGTTAAATTGCGCCCTGGCTATCCTCAAGGAGGACAGCGTGCGGAAGTTTGTCCTTATCGAGAATTGCCGATTCGAAGATGCCACACCCGATCAGGTCAAAAGGGCGGTAAAGGAAATAGCGGTCTATGGCGATTGGCTGGAGAAGAAACTTGGCGATGGGGATGAGCTGTAGCCTAGTTTTTCGCCAGACGGGTATTGCCGTGGTCATGTTCCAGATGGGGTAGGGGGTTTACGGCATTGCCCTGTTCCCGCACTTCAAAGTGCAGGTGGGGTCCGGTAGAGCGCCCCGTGGAACCCACCAGCCCAATCATGGTTTTCTCTGTCACCTTGGTTCCAGCCTTTACCAGCGTCTTGCTGGCATGGCCGTAGACCGACTCCAGGCCATCATCGTGTTTCACCACCACCACATTGCCATAGCCACCCTTATAGCCGCTATAGGTGACTGTGCCCGGACGGAACGGGAATATGGGTGTCCCTTTACGTGCCGCCACGTCAATGCCATTATGAAAACCTGATTTCCCGGTAAAGGGATCCTTGCGTGGACCGAAGTTGGAACTCAACCGGCCTGTGCCGCCCAGTGGTTTGGTATAGGCTGGCCTGGCTGCTATGGCGCTGGGTGTCGCTATCGTATGCGGGGTCACTGTTTTAGTTGCAGCTTTTTTGTTTCTGCGAAACACATCAAAAATACGGGCCTTATGGTGAATTACAGGCCCGCCCTCAGCAGGTTTCAACAGTGTATAGTGTGCGCCACTTCGAACGGGTGGCACTGATTTCGCAGTTTCTGCCTGTGCGGCAACTGTTGCGGGTGCCGTGGTTGCTTTTGCCAGACTTCCGGTCTCTGCAATACCGATACCCGAGAGATTAATGGCCTGACCCGGCTGTATGAGGTTCGGGTTCGCCATACCATTTTGTCGGGCAACGCTGTTTACGGCATCTGCAACCTGCTGCTGACTGAAGGACTGGCCGGATTCCCGGATATGATTTTTTACAATACCCCAGAGCGTATCGCCCCGCTCCACCACATGCTGTTTTGCTGCGGTTGTCGCTATGGGCGTATCAACTTGCTTGCGGGTATGGGCTTCCAGATGCGTGTTAAAGGAGGCAGCGGGCAGTCGTGTATACCGCGCAGAACTGTGGGCGCGTGGTGTCGCGGCAGTTGTAGCGAGGGGGGTGACAACATGAACATGTATCATAACGTGCTTTTCCTCCACAGCAAGATGCTATCAGTACGCAATGTCCGTGCCACTTTTACGTGATGTGCTAAGTCAATAAGAGGACAGGCATTATGCAATTCAGTCGTTTTGGCAGGCCAAAGTGGATGTGGCAGCATCTGCATTCCGGGGTAACTTTTTCCCAGCCCACCCGGTCCGGGCAGTGAGTAGGTGAAATAGGGTAAAGCACTCGTGTATAACACTATGGATTCGTCAATGGAATCTTTGGATAGCGATTGGAAGGAAGAAGTAGTATGGGACGTCACACCGTTAAGTTCAGGTGTCATAGTTGTGGTCATTGTTGTACAGATGTCATCTGCCTGCCCAGCCCCTGGGATGTGATTCGCATGGTTCGCGAAGTCGGCGAGAGTCCGTACAAGTTCCTGGAGTTTATTGAGCCGGACGATATTGATGGCGTAGAGGACGACGATCCCACCTGGCTGCAAGTGGGCGAGGAGCGATACATGATGGCCCTCAAGCGCGGCAAAAAAGGGTGCCATTTCCTGGATAAAAAAACAAAGTTCTGTACCATATACGAATCCCGCCCTTTACTCTGCCGACTCTTCCCGTTTAAACTCGAAGAAAGCAGGACAGGTGAGTTTAAGGGCTTTACATTGCATAACGACGTGGGGTGTCCCCGTAACCGTGATGGCGTGGTGGACACAGAACCCCTCTACGAAATCTACCGGGAAGACTCGAAGCACCACAAGGATTACGATGCATTGGTAGAAGCCTTTAATGAAATGGACTATCCTGATAAAAAGCCCGAAGATTTTATAGCTACTTTTATTACGCTGAAAAAGAAGAAGAAAACCAGCCGATAGTATTTGTCCGGGAGAAGAATCAGCATGCAATGGCACGATATCAGCATCCCCCTGCACGAAGGCATGGCCGTATGGCCTGGCGATGCGGAGTTCCGTTTTTCACCCGATACGCGGGTTAGTGACGGGGACAGTTGCAATACCAGTACCATCACCCTTTCCTCCCATGCGGGCACCCACTGTGACGCGCCCTGGCATTTCGATGAGCAGGGGAAGAAGCTACATGAGGTGGACATGGCGCTGTTCATAGGTACCGCCCTCATCCTGGAATTTCCCGATGTAGATTTGATTCGTGCCGAGCATCTCCCCGAGGGCCCATTGCCGGAACGTGTTTTGCTCAAGACGAAAAACTCGGATGCTTCAACAGACCAGCCATTCAATGAATCTTACGTCGCCCTGGACCAGGATGCCGCGCAGCGTCTGGTCGATGGGGGCGTTAAACTGGTAGGAATCGATTACCTTTCCATCGCACCTTTCGGAAATGCAGGTCCAACCCACCACACCCTTTTGGACAATGATGTTTTCATTGTGGAAGGACTCCGCCTCAAAGGCATTCAGCCCGGCGTGCATCCTGTTATAATCATGCCCCTGGCTATCCAGAATGCCGATGGGGCCCCCTGCCGCGCTTTCGTGCAGCAATAAAAAGGTCCCCCTGTCATTATTCCCAACTTGATTGGGGATCCCCCCAACGGTATCCCATCCCTCTACCAGAGTGGATGCCTGTATTACCACCCACAGCATGGGATCTCGTGCGTTTAAGCACTTAGTCCTGATACTTTTCCCACTCCGGCTCATTGGCGAAAACCCAGTTGTAATACTCTTTCTGCTCCAGATTCGCCGCTGCTTCCTCATCCACAATTACTGTGCAATGTTCATGAAGCTGCATGGCTGTAGCGGAAATCATGGAGGTGATGGGGCCTTCCACTGCCTTCGCCAGAATGTCCGCCTTCTCTGCATTGGTCACCAGCATGAGACAGCGCTTGCTCTCCAGGATGGTACCCACGCCCATGGTCATGGCGCGACGGGGTATGCGCTTCGGGTCGTCAAAGAGGGGCGCGTTCTGCTCGATAGTGCCCGGCGTCAGGGCCTTGCATCGTGTGCGGGAACGCAGCGCGGACAGAGGCTCGTTAAAGCCGATGTGCCCCGTACGACCGATGCCCAGTAGCTGAAGGTCGATACCTCCTGCGTCAGCGATTTTTTTATCATAGGCTGCACATTCCGCATCCGGGTCTTCCGCATTGCCCAGCGGCAGGTGCGTGTTGGCCATGTTGATATTGATATGGTTGAAGAGCTGCTCGTTCATATAGGTGCGATAGGAGCACGGGTCTTCCGGCTCCAGGCCGATATACTCATCCAGATTAAAGGTGATGACCCGGGAGAAATCCAGACCCTCTTCCTGATGCATCTTTGCCAGCATCCCATAGACCGCTTCCATGGTCCGGCCTGTGGCCAGACCCAGCACCAGATTGGGCTTAATCCGGATTGCATCCGCGATAAGCCGTGCTGTCAGGTGACAGGCATCTTCTGTTTTATTTTGGATAATAACTTCCACGTTCAGGCACTCCCCATGCAGGCCACATTAAAATGTGGCGAATATACCAAAGATTCGCTACACTGGCACACCAATGCAGTAGATTGTATAGAGTACCGTTTGGAGCACAATTCGCGCAAGATGTCCACCAGTAGCCAACAAAACAGTTCAGGAGTACACAAGGCTCTGTGGGTGATTGCCCTCTGTGCCGGGCTTTGTGCTGTCCTCGTGGCCTTTAACCGCGCTAAAGACGACCCGTCTGCATCGGTCATCGCCACCGAAGAAAAGATCCAGATCGCCATGGATCTCCTCTACGAAGATCCCGCCCTGTCCTTCAGCGATACCCGCACTGCTGTGCGCCATGTTGCCGTACTCACTGAAAACGGGCTCTACGATTCGGCCGAGGCCTTTTACATCCTCGCCCTCCAGTATCAGCAGGAGCAAAACCTTATCCAGGCCGAGGCCCTCTTCAAACGTTCCCTTGCCAAGGCCCCCGATTGGGCGGAGCCCCATTGCGGTTTCGGTACCCTCATCGGGCTCAACACCATCGGGCGGGAAGCCGAAGCGGAAGAGGAATTGCGCAAGGCTATCAGCCTCGACCCCAACTGGGCACGGCCCCACGACAGTCTCGCACGATTGCTCCGGATTCTGGAACGTCTTGAAGAGGCGGAAAAACATGCCCGCATCGCAACGGAACTCGACCCCTTCGCCATCGGCCCCGCCAACAACCTCGCCAATCTCCTGGTGAAGCTCAACCGGTATCACGATGCGGAGATGCAATACCTCGACACCATCGCCCTCGACCCCGGTCACCCCAAGCCCTACTACAACCTCGCCTGCCTCTACAGCCTCCTCGGTCGTAAAGACGAAGCCATGACCTACCTCAAACTCGCCCTCAAGCGCGCCTCCATCCTTCGTAACGATGCCGCTATCGATGAAGACCTAGAGCCCCTCTACGACAACCCCGAATTCAGAAGGTTGGTCTTCGGGGAGTAAATAGAGCGCAGACAGGATGCAGCGAAGTTCCCTATGCATTCACCGACCGGGAATGACAGGAAAAGGGAAGCCTGTCTTCGTAAAGCAAAAATTTTATCCACTTCCTTAATCGGGGTCCAGACCGTTATTATAGGCCCTGAATAAATCCACGGAGCACCACATGACCACAGACGCTATAGAGCAGGGACACAGTCTCTGGCAGGATGCCTGGGCGAGGCTGCGAAAGAATCGCCTGGCGGTCTTTGGCACCATAGTCTTAAGCATCGTTGTGGTCGTCTCGGTGTGTGGCCCCTGGTTCATGTCCTACACCTATGACGAGCAGGACACAGCACTGGGGGCTTCTGCGCCCTCTGCTGCCCACTGGCTGGGAACCGACGCGCTGGGTCGCGACCTGCTAACACGAATTTTGTATGGTGGGCGCATCTCCCTGCTCGTCGGCATCTGTGCCACCACCGTCTCCCTCCTCATCGGTGTTGTCTATGGCGCCATAGCCGGTTTTTCAGGCGGGCGCATGGACAATTTCATGATGCGCATGGTCGACATTCTCTACGCACTCCCCTTCACCATCTTCGTCATCATCCTCATGGTCTTCTTCGGACGCAACATCATCCTGCTCTTCGTCGCCATCGGTGCCGTCGAATGGCTCACCATGGCACGCATCGTGCGCGGTCAGGTCATGGGCCTCCGCGAGAAAGAATTCATCGAAGCCACCACCGTCATGGGTCTCCGCCGTCACCAGGTCCTTTTTCGCCATCTCATCCCCAACGCCCTCGGCCCCATCATCGTCTACGCCACCCTCACCGTCCCCCAGGTTATGCTCCTCGAAGCCTTCCTCTCCTTCCTCGGTCTCGGTGTCCAACCCCCCATGTCCTCCTGGGGACTCCTCATCAACGAAGGTGTCGAAACCATGGAAGAATTCCCCTGGCTCCTCATCTTCCCCTCCATCGCCCTCTCCCTCACCCTCTTCTCCCTTAACTTCCTAGGTGACGGCCTCCGCGATGCACTCGACCCCAGAGCGAGTAACGATTAAGTCCTCGCTTTGCCCCACCCACCTTGTCATTCCTGTAAGTGGTCACTAATTCGATGACAAACGCAGATTTCCCCGAAAGAGCAGGCGGCCGGTTTCGCGGAACACGTGAGGGCACGGATTACGACCGTCTCTACTGATCAGGGACCACCCCTGCTTCCTTTGGTGGAGTCATCGATCGGTTAAGCGCCAACGGCCCGAATCCATACCAGTCTGGGGCGAAGTTTCAGGTAAAGCTTGGGTCCAATCCGGAGGCCGCAGAAGACCGAATCACGCTACGCGGGCCTTGATGAAGAGCTTCTGATTCGCTAAGTCAACCGTGCCTTCGCCCCACACTTGCATACCGTTTACCCAGGTGTACTTTGGAGCCGAAGTGAAGAGCGTCACGTTCTCTCGGAGATCAAGAATCGGCGTATTGAGCCGCCGACTCAATACGCCATCGGCAAATAATGACAGCCTCGCCCCATCGTCCGTCGTAATGACCCCGTGGACATGAATCGTTATCCTCCCATCTGGACGGACATACAAGTAGTCAATGGCCGATACCTGTCCCTTAAGCACAGGCCCGTTTGAGGTTCCCGCGACACTGACATCTATCCGGATACCTTCTGGCGGCGATGATCCTCCATCCAGTGCTAAATCCAGTCCCACACCGAAATCCGTTAGGCCAGTGATATCAAGTGTGCACTCGTAAATCACTGTGCCTGATTCAGGCTTGTCATGCATAATTTTCGTCTCCTGTGTAAAGATAGGTCGACAGCCCGATTAGCGGGTGACCCGATTCATCCATTAACGGAAAAGTTGCTTCCCTGCCCTCATTCTGTAATGAATCGACATTTCCCATATGGATGCCCGTGACCACCACGGGCACGTTATTGAGCATTGTAGAGACACACACTATCGAATCCAAGTCGGGTTTTGCTGTCATGGCCGCTCCTTGAGGTCGTTCGCGGCCCCAAAGCAGCCATTGGAGGCCACGGTCAGTGCTGTTCGTGCTAATTTGGGCAGACCTCCCCATCGGGCCTCGAACCGTTTCCATTCCTACGAACGCCGTCTTTTTCATGTTGGTGCTGGCGCCAGTGGACCGAGTCGTGAAATCCGGCGAAGGATGGTCCTGAACAGTCGTCGTGGAATAGCCACCTCGGCCATCTGAAACGTGACATACCGTGCGTGGACCACGACCTTGGCGCCAATCTTGACCAGCTTCTCCCTCAACGTTGTCAACGACCAGTGCTTCGCACTCTGGGGTAGCGCCAGTCTGCGAAGGAAGTTGCCCAGGTTGTACGCCAAGGCGAACAGTTGCAGTTGCAGTCGCACCTGGTTGTCCACGAAGTCGTGACAGGAGAGCCGAGTCCATTTCACGGCATTCTTGCCTTCCTTGATCCACTGTTCCGCCGTGCCACGACTGGCTCCAGTACACTATGCCAATCATCGGCGCTATGGACCTGGCCCTCGCGCAACAGTGCCCGCTCAAGGTCTCCGAACTGGTTGAAGCAGAACAGGGGATGGTAGCAGGTGCAGCCGAAGTGCCCATTGTACGCCGTGCCCTCCTGAGCACCATAGGTTGCACTGACTGAACTATCCAAATCCAGAATCAACTCTCGAATCGGTTTGCGTTCCTGAACGCGATCAACCCATTTCCCCGACAGGTCGATAAGGGCGTTGACGTGATGCGGTTCGGTCTGAACTTCGGTCTCGAAGCGTCCCATGTGGTTCCTGGAAGCCGCGTTGCACCTCCTTGCCCTGCCACCAACAACGTGCCGCATAGTCGGGTCTACACAGAGCCGTTCGGCGTCGTTCGTATCTTCATAACCGGCCAAGAGACTGAACACCGACTGACGTAGCGAGGCGGTCAGGGTGTGCTGGGTGTTGTCCCCGGTGCGGAAATCGTCGAAGATGTCCTCCACCATCACTGTCAATCCCAATACGTCATCCAATTCCCGGTACGCGAGCAGTCCGGCATCGCTCGTAACTTTGGAACCATGGAATTCCAGCTTCAGACTTCGATCAAAATCGACGCGTAACGCGGTCTTTTTCGTTTAACCCATTGGATTCCCTGCTGTTTTGTGCCGTCACCCTGAGAACACCCTTTGTTAATAGAGTTAAACGATACCGGCGAATCTCAAGATGACTCTTCCAAATGGGAAATCCGGGACAAAATTAGTTCCGGGTCGCAGATCACCACTTTGTACTTTTTTAGGTTCCAAGGACGTCATCCCCGCGAACGCGGGGATCCAAGTTATA
>CALAXS010000129.1 GCA_937895305.1 uncultured bacterium | reverse complement strand
ATTTACCTGTAAATAAAGGTTCCGTAACACTTCGTAAATTTCGGAATTAGAATGCTTTTCGAAACTGGGGATTACTGAGACTCGGGTGCCGTCTGTTGAACGTCGGCACCTGATATTATGCTATACTACCCCCTTTGTCGAGGGGGTATCTTTGATTATGGGTACCCGAATCAAGGTAGATCATGGCTCAATCAGAAACAAATAGCGCAATACCACCGGTTCAGGATCAACTGAATCGGCCTGTACGTGATCTGCGTGTTTCGGTCACGGATCGCTGTAACCTGCGCTGCACCTATTGCATGCCCAAGGAAGTCTTTGATGAGCATCATGCTTTTCTCCCTAAAGACAAGGTGTTGCGCTTCGAAGAAATCATTCGCGTAGCCAGGGCCACAGCGGCGCTGGGCGTGAACAAGATTCGTATTACGGGCGGCGAACCGCTCATGCGCAAGGAACTTCCCCACCTCATCGAGATGTTCCTGGCGATTCCGGGCATTGATGATGTGGCACTCACGACCAACGCTATTCTCCTGCCACGTCATGCAAAGGACCTTGCGAATGCCGGCCTGAGCCGGATTACCGTGAGCCTGGACAGCCTGGATGATGAGACCATGGGCAAGATTAATGGCATGGGAATCGGGGCTACTCCTGTACTAGAAGGAATCCAGGCGGCAGTCGACGCCGGGCTGGGCCCTGTCAAGATAAATGCGGTGCTGCAACGTGATGTGAATGATCATGAGATTCTGGATCTGGCAAACCACTTCCGGGGTACGGGCCACATCCTCCGTTTTATCGAGTTTATGGATGTGGGCACCATGAACAAGTGGAACATGGAAACCGTCATACCCTCGGTGACCATTGTGGATACTATTAATGCGGTTCATCCTCTGCGTCCTGCCTCGCCGAATTACACGGGTGAGGTTGCGAACCGTTATGTCTATGAAGATGGTGAAGGTGAAATCGGGCTCATCTCTTCGGTTACACAGCCCTTCTGTGGTGGGTGTACACGGTTGCGCCTGTCGTCGGAGGGTAAGCTGTATACGTGCCTATTCGGGACAGAGGGCCATGACATCCGCCCCATGCTGCGTTCGGGTATGACACAGGATGCCTTGCAGGAATATATCGACGGGGTTTGGCGCAAACGCAGTGATAATTATTCTGAAAAACGCAGTACCCTTGACCCGTCTCACCGCAAGGTTGAGATGTACCATATTGGAGGCTAGATGTTTTCGCATATAGATAAGGACAATCAGCCGGGGATGGTGGATGTGGATACCAAGTCCGTCACCTTGCGTACGGCCCATGCCCAGAGCGTGGTGCGGGTACCTGCTAAAGTAATGGATGCACTGGTGGATGGCGACATCCAGACGAAGAAGGGGCCTGTGTTTCAGACAGCCATCCTGGCGGGGACCATGGCGGCGAAGAAGACGAGCGACCTGATTCCATTGTGTCATCCCCTACCGCTGGAGGGGTGCAAGATTCACATCGAAGCTTTGGCCCCGGACCGGGTCGTCATTGATTGTACGGTAAAGATTCATCACAAGACGGGGGTGGAGATGGAAGCATTGACCGGGGCGAGTGTGGCGGCCCTCACGGTCTATGACATGTGCAAGGCCATGTCCCATGACATGGTGATTGAGTCCACACGACTGCTTAGAAAAACGGGAGGCAAGAGCGATTATCATGGCGAGTAAAGATATTACGGTGGGCTATTATGCGGTATTGCGCGAGGCAAGGGGTTGCTCGGAGGAGTCGGTGACGACGGAATGCCATACGCCTTCGGAACTCTATGGGCAGCTCAAAGCGGAGCATGGCTTTCATCTGGCGGAGTCGCAATTGAAGGTGGTGGTAAATGAAGATTTCAGTACCTGGGATTATGTGATTCAGGAAGGTGACCATCTGGTTTTTATCCCGCCGGTAGCGGGAGGCTAGTCCATGTTTTCCTTGAGCGAAACGCCCCTCGACCCCCAGGCGCTTGTAGCCGAGGTTGCTGATCCCCATTCGGGGGCCTGTGTCACCTTTGAGGGCTGGGTCCGTAATCATAATGACGGGCATACGGTCTTGCGTCTGGAATACGAGGCCTATGCTGCACTCGCTATTTCTGAGGGTAACAAGATTATTGCGGAGGTGAAGGAGAAGTTCGGGGTGGACCATGCGGTCTGTGTACATCGCACGGGGCTGCTGGAAATCACGGACATGGCCATCTGGATCGGGGTTACGGCGGCACATCGGGGCGAGGCGTTTGCCGCGTGTCGCTATATCATCGATGAAATTAAACATCGCACACCCATCTGGAAAAAAGAGCATTATGTAAATGGTGATTCGGGTTGGGTGGAGTGTGAGCATTGTGCTGCGGCGGCCCATCATCATCACCATGATCATGCACCGACCTGTACAGAAGCGGACTATTATGACCGCCAGGTGCGTCTGAAGGATGTGGGTGAGGCGGGTCAGCAGAAACTACGTGATACGAAGGTGCTGGTAATCGGCGCCGGTGGTCTGGGGTGCTCTGCGTTGCAGTATCTGGCTGCTGCGGGCATAGGTAAAATCGGAATCTGTGAAAGTGATGTGGTGGATGCGTCCAATCTACATCGTCAGACCTTGTACGGCACGGACCTGCTGGGTAATCCCAAGGGTGCGGAAGCGGTACATCGTTTACAACATCTTAATCCTTTTATCAAACTGGAACATCATGCGTGTCGACTGGACAAGAGCAATATCACCGACATCGTGGGGCACTATGATGTGCTGGTGGATTGTACAGATAATTTTGAAACGAAGTTTTTGTTGAGCGATGTGGCGGTGCTGGAGAAGAAACTGCTCATACAGTCTAGTATTTACCAATACGAAGGCCAGCTCTTCGTCTATGACCCGGCTGCGGACTCACCGTGTATGCGTTGTATCTGGCCGGAGATGCCCGCGCCGAATTGTGTGGGGAGTTGTGCAGAGGTGGGCGTATTGGGTGCAGTACCGGGTGTCTTTGGTTCTTTACAGGCCATGGAATGCCTGAAGCAGTTGCTGGACCTGCCGGGCAAGCTTCAAGGTGAAACGCTGTTCTTTGATTTACTCCATTACAGCGCCCGTAAGGTTCGCGCCCATAAGCAACCTGATTGTCATGATGGTCTGTCAGAACGGGTGAAGCCCATCCTGGAAGAAGCTCCGTTGGAATGGCATTGGAATGGCACAGGAAGTCCTGCGGAAAATGGACTCACGCTGGTGGACATCCGTGAGCCGGAAGAGTGTAAGGCGGATCCACTCAACGCGGATGACTTCATAGAACTCCCCATGAGTTCCATCGATTTTGAAGCTGTACCCCTGGACAAAACGAAAGCGTATCTCCTGTGTTGCAGTCGCGGCATGCGTAGCAAAAACCTTGCGGTAAAACTTCGCGAACAGGGCTATACGCAGGTCTACTCCCTCACCGGGGGGGCAGACGCACTCCATCCATGAAGTACAATGCCACAGCAATGATTCTGGCGGGGGGGGGCAGTACGCGCATGGGCCAGGACAAGGCCAGTCTACCCGTTGGCGAGGATACCCTCCTCGGCGAAAAGCTCCCCTGGTTGTTGGCGCACTTTAACGAAGTCCTCATCAGTGCGCAGGATAAAGATCACTATAGCGATAAGGGCCTGACGGTGGTGCCTGATGAAGTGGCGGATCAGGGACCGCTCATGGGGCTGTATAGCAGCATGGCGGTGGCGCAGGAGGAATGGATTTTTCTGATTGCCTGTGATCAGGTCAATCCGCCCTGGGACCTGGTGGAGACCCTTTGGGCCGGACATACACAGCAGGATGCCATAGCCCCAAAAACGGAGCGGGGCATCGAACCGCTTTTTGCTTTTTACAAAACATCGACGCGGCCTGTGCTGAGGCAGTGTCTTGATAAGGGTATGCGCAGCCTGCATCAGTTTTTGAAACAGGTGAATACCCGCTATGTAGATGCCGGGGGCGATGCCTTCTGGAATATCAATACGCCGGAGGCTTATAAGGCCTACCTTGAACATCGCAAGACCCACGGAGTTGTCCAGCCATGACCCCTTTTGATGAAGCCTTAGCCATCATTATTGATTCTGCGTGGAACTTGCCGCAGGAAGAACAGCCGTTGGCGGATTGTCTGGGTCGTGTATTAGCGCAGGACGTTTGCGCGGATATGGATATGCCGCCGTTTAACAAGTCGGCTATGGATGGGTATGCCTGTCGGCATGTGGACTTGCCAGGGCCCTTGTCGGTGCTGGAAGTCATCGCGGCGGGGCAGGTACCAACACAGGTCGTGGGGACTGGGCAGTGTTCCAAGATTATGACCGGGGCACCCATGCCGGCGGGTGCGGATTGCGTCATCATGGTGGAGTTCACGGAAGAGGTGAATGCGGACTCCATTCGTTTCACAGAAGAGAAGACCAACAATAATTTTTGTATGCAAGGCGAGGATGTAAAGACCGGAGACGTGGTGCTTAGGGCGGGTACAAAACTCTTACCGCAGCACCTGCCTATATTGGCTATGGTGGGCTGTGCAACGCCTTGCGTCATTCGTGCGCCACGGGTGGGCATTATGGCGACTGGGGATGAATTGGTGCCTGTGGATGCCACGCCCAGCGCGGCGCAGATTCGTAATTCCAACAGTTTCCAAATGGAGGCTCAAGCATCAGCGTTGGCTTGTGTGGTGACGAACTATGGCATCATCCCGGACGATAAAGACACCCACACCGACGTGTTGACCCGCGCAATAGCGGAAAATGATGTGGTGCTATCTACGGGCGGGGTGTCCATGGGGGATTTTGATCTGGTCCCGGACCTGCTGGCAGCACAGGGGCTGGAACTGTTGATACGCAAGATTGCCATGCAGCCGGGTAAGCCTATCGTCTTTGCGCTGGGCGAGGAAAAAGCCTGTTTCGGTCTTTCCGGTAATCCCATGTCCAGCTTCATTCAGTTCGAGTTTTTTGTGCGGGCCTTCCTGCTGGCTTTGCAGGGTGCGTCAACAGCGGCCTGCACCGTCACTCTGCCGCTGGGCGAGACCCTGACTCGAAAAAAAGGTGCACGCATGGGCTGGGTACCCGTCTCCATACAGGATGGATGCACGGTGGGTAAGGTGGAGCTTCATGGCTCGGCGCACATCGGATCTATGGCGTGTGCAGATGGATTTATCGCCTTTCCCGTGGGCGTTACGACCCTCGAAAAAGGCGATAGTATTTCAGTTCGTCTGATTCGCTAGTTGCGACCCAGCACATCTTCGCGTGTGCTGCCCACAATCGCCATCACTTCGCCAATCATGTCTTCGGCAATACCCAGCTCTTGCAGGGTCTTTTGCAGGTTCTCCGCAACGGCATCGAAGTGGCTGTCATTGAGTCCCTGATCCTCAACCATCTTGGCATGGGCAATCCGCATGGCACGACCACTGTAATTATTGGGTCCGCCAAAGGCATAGGTCATAAAAGCTTTTTGCTTGGCGGCCTGTTTTTCCATATCAATGCCTTCGAAAAAGGATTTAATGCGGGCATCAGCGATAACATGTGTGTAAAAGAGATCCACTGCTGCATCCACCGCTGCATCACCACCCAGACGTTCGTATAAAGTAGACATAATTCTTCTCCAGTTTTAAAGGGGTATTTGATATATATATTATATTTTAGGTACTCTGAATTGCAAGCCCCGATTCGGGGTTACGCGCTGGTTTAAAACAGCAGGACTATTGTGCAACTTACGCTATACACAGATTATTCTCTCCGCGTGCTGATTTATCTGGCACTGAAGGAGGATAGAGCTACTATCCCCGAGATTGCTGAACAATATGCTATCTCACGTAATCACCTCATCAAGGTGGTTCATCATCTGGGTAAGGCAGGATTTATCGTTACGCAACGGGGGCGCAATGGCGGTATCAGGCTGAAGCATTCGCCGGACAAAGTACGATTGGGAACGGTGGTTCGGGTAATGGAGCCCAACTTTACTCTTGTCGAATGTTTTGATGCGCAACATGATACCTGTGTGGTGTCGCCAGTGTGCCGCCTCAAGGGGATATTGGGCGATGCGTTGCAAAATTTTATGAAAGAACTGGATCAGTATAGCCTGGCAGATGTGATAGGGGATCCAAATATCTATCGTGCCTGTATTCCGGCGCTGACCATCCAGGAACGTGAGTAGAGACGTACATGGCCAGGCCTGAAGCGCAGAAACGCTATAGACATCTGGTGCAACATTGTACAGACCACATTCCAGAAAACACGCCTGTCATTAGCCGTTTCGCACCCAGCCCTACGGGCTATCTCCATCTGGGTCACATCGCCAACGCCTGCTTCGTGTGGGGTATCACCCGCGCTTTGGGTGGGCGGGTCATCCTGCGTATGGAAGATCATGACCGGGAACGCTGTCGACCTGAATACGAAACGGCCATCCTGGAAGATCTGGACTGGCTCGGTCTGGAACCTGATCTGGGTACGCTGGATACCTGGCAAAAAGGGGCAACAATTTATCGGCAGTCTGATTGTGGTGCCCGGTACCAGTCCGCACTGGACAAACTCATAGCCCAGGGGCGTGCTTATGCCTGTGATTGTTCACGCAAGTCCTTGAGCGAGCGTCTCGCGCCGGGTAAAAATGATCTGGTTTACGATGGTCATTGCCGGGAGCGTGAACTGGATTTTGCACAGCCGGATACGAGTGTTCGCTTTTGCGTAACCCCTGATGCTGTTCAATTTGATGATCTCCTGCTTGGTGTACAAGTGCAATCCCCTGTGGAGCAATGCGGTGATTTTCCCTTGTACGACCGACATGGAAACTGGACCTATCATCTTGCGGTGGTGATCGATGACCTGGCGCAGGGTGTCAATCTCATCATTCGTGGGGAAGACCTCCTGGACAGCACTGGGCGACAGGAACAACTTGCGATGGCACTGGGCCGGGAAACACGTCCATTCATTATGCACCATCCCCTCATCATGGATGCTGAGGGGCGCAAATTGAGCAAACGCGATGCCGACACGGGTATCCGTGAATTAAGGGAAGCGGGGTGTAGCCCTGAAACCGTGCTGGGAAAAGCAGCTTGGGCCTGTGGTTTACTGGATCAGGAAATTCCGTTGCACCCGGGGGCGCTGCCTGAACTGTTCCGGTAAGTATCAGGATTCAAAGTGTACCGACACCAGTGTCATATCATCGAATGGCTCTTCGTTACCTGTATGGGTATCCACCGCATTTCTCACCGTTTCCAATAGTCCGGTTTTCTTATGGGGCGCATAGGATTGCAGACTGGCAAGCAAGGCTTCCGTTCCAAAGCGGGTATTTTTTGTGCTTAACGCGTCGGTGATGCCATCGGTGTAGAGTAATATAGCATCGCCGAAGTTCAGCTTGTATTCATGGGTGCTATACGTTGATGTGCTTGCTACCCCGAGCGGCATACCGTCCCCACCCTCCAGTTGCACGGTGGTGCCTGTGGGTTGTTGAATACACAGGGGTGGATTGTGTCCGCCATTGGTATATTCCACCTGTCCCGTTTTGGCATCGATGACCATGTAAAACAGGGTTACAAAAAGGCCTGAATCGGAGAAGCGGGTGTACATTGCCTGGTTCAGGTGGTTAAGGACATCTGCGGAAGAAGTGGCTGATGGGGCTATGG
>CALAXS010000128.1 GCA_937895305.1 uncultured bacterium | reverse complement strand
CTGGGACTACTTCGACTCAGCACAAGCCATTCAATCACCCGATGGAGAGAACTTTTGTATAGCGGTAAATAGTGCCGGAGTATATTTCTATGGGCCAGATGGTGAATTAAAACGTATCATCCGAAATATGGACACTGATAACTGGTTTGAAGAAGTTGCCCCCTATTTCGATAATAAATCCAAAACCCTCTATCTGGCTATGAGTAATGGATATGATGAAATATCGCTAAGCACCTACGAAGGCGTAGTGCTCTGGCAAGATGATACCTATGCAGGATACGACGAACTTGAGGGAAGCAGTGGTGTATGGGGATCCATACTGGGGACGCCAGCCAAGCAATTAGTATACCGCTCTGAATATGATCAAATTACCGTTGCCACAATTGCGGGTGAAAAAATAGTTTCACCAAGCCATAGACACATGGATTCCTGGAATGTTTTAGAGCGCTCCAATGAAAAGGCACTCATCATAATTACAATGGATGAAACCATACACGCTTACACGGTCGAATAAGCCTTAACACACCCGGAAGCACACCCCCTGCACCAGTCCCGATGGCGGTGCTTCATCACCACCCAGCATATTCCCCAGGCCGTTCGTACACCGCAATGCCAGGAGTATCTCGGCCTTTGGCTGCACGTAGGGCGTAATATCAACCCGGTGCGGCGAACACAGACACCACCCTGCGTCCTCCCCATTCACTTCAACCGCCAACACTCCACCACATAAAAGCACATCCACCTCCACCCGCTCATGGGGCCCGAACTCCGGCACTTCCACCATATTCACATAGGTGCCGCAACCCGAAAAATTCCTGAAGCCCTGCTCCTCCCACGCCCCCTCCAACACACCACGTACCGGTTGTAAATGAATTCCATCCTCATGCTCATCTGCACGAAAATCACCTGCCAGCCACACCGCGCCGGTATCCCGCTCTATACTTATACGATGCTCACCAAGTGCCAGATCTGCGGGCACCGCAAAGACCCGAATACCCATATCCACTTCCCAGCCACCTACCTCCTCCAGCAACACCCCATCCAGATACAGCCCTACTACCTCATCCACCGACTGCACCAACACACGCAATCCAACCACTGCTTCCTCCAACACAAACTTGACCTCAAAAGCATCCCCCTCACCCCATGCCATACGCACACGGTTCCCGCCATTGGCCGTGAAATGCCAATCCTCCTGCTCCAGAAAGTGTACACGCCCCGAAGACCGGGACTCCTCATGAACTGGGGCACGCAAAGAGGTAAACACCGCCAGCAGCCCATGAAAAAAAGGCCACTGCGGCGACTGATAAAACAATCCCGGCTGTAGCGGCATGTCCCTGTCCAGAAAAGCACGCAACAACGCTATGGGCTGCTGTGGTACATTCGCTGCACTCGCGCCAATATAGGCAAACTTCGCCGCTTCCAGCGTCTGCACATGGGCCCACGGCTCAAAAAAAGTCACCGCCTCCTCCATCTCGACTATTTCAATTCCCACCCCTGTCAAAGCATCCTCCAGGCGTGAGAGCACAGCCTCTTCCTCTACACCACCCACGGCGATACGCTCTATACCCTGACGCACCATCTGTTCCACCTGCCAGGCCAACTGCGCATTCGATAAAGGCTGGTCCACCCACCACAAACAATAGGGCTTCATGTACAATCTCCTGCGCCCGACAATGCCTCCTCAAATGCGCCATAAACCGTATCATTGAACAAAACAAACTGTACCTGCTCTATGCCCACTTCCGCTTCCAATATGTCCCCTACCGTGTTCACTGCAATACACCCCGCCAGGTCCGCAGGATAACCAAAGACCCCGCAACTGATTGCAGGGAATGCCATAGATACCACACCGTGTTCCCGCGCCACGGCCATGCTTCGGCGATAACAGGATGCCAAAAGTTCCGCCTCACCTTGTGTCCCATCCTTAAACACCGGGCCCACCGTATGAATGACATACCGGGCATACAAATCGCCCCCTGTCGTAATCTTTGCGTCTCCGGTCTCACATCCCCCCAACACACGACACGCCTCCAGGATACCGGGACCCCCTGCTTGATGAATCGCACCATCTACACCGCCCCCACCCAGTAACGACGAATTTGCAGCATTCACCACGGCATCGACCCGCGCCAGAGTAATATCCCCCTTCGCTAATACTATCCGCCCATGTGCGAAGCGCCGCTCCATATATAACCCCTTCCCGGCAAATGACCTACCACGCTAAAACTGTACCTTATAATTCAATACCTGTCTACATAGTGACACAGGTTGACACCCATCCTACACCCTTGGCACAATGGCATGCGACTACCTACGCGTCGGTAGCATACCCCGCAAGTAGACCCAAACCACCCCGTCAAGGAAGCCAATAATGATGGATTTTACTTTTACCGAAGAGCAGGAAATGCTCCGCGATGCCGCACGCAGCTTCGCCGAAACTGAAATCGCGCCCTACGCTCAGGAATGGGATAAAAATTGTGCCTATCCCGAAGAAATGATCAAGAAGCTCGGAGAACAGGGCTTCATGGGGATTCTTATCCCGGAAGAGTACAGTGGCGCGGGCTGCGGCTATATGGAGTTCGCCATCATCCTGGAAGAACTGGCCCGTCACGATGGTGGGCTGGCCCTGGCGGTAGAAGCTCACAACGGTCTCGCCTGTCAGCACATTCTTATCGGCGGTAATGAAGAACAGAAAAAGAAATACCTCCCTGCCCTCGCTGCAGGTGACCAGATAGGTGCCTGGTGCCTCACCGAACCCAACTCCGGCTCCGATGCTATCGCCATGGAAACGACTGCTACCCGCGATGGCGACGACTGGATCCTCAACGGCTCCAAACAATTCATCACCAACGGCCATCGCGCCCAGACCTATGTCGTTATGACCGTCACCGACCCCGAAGCTTCTCCCCGTGGTATCACAGCCTTCGTTGTGGAACGCGACACCCCCGGCCTCTCCACGGGCAAGAAGGAAGAGAAAATGGGCATGCGCTCCTCGGACACCGTCGTGGTTTCGCTGGACAATGTACGCGTACCCGATGCCCAACGGCTGAACGATGTGAACAAGGGCTTCGATGATGTAAAAAAAGTGCTGGAACACGGTCGCGTCATGATCTCCGCACTCTGCCAGGGCCTTACCCGTGGCGCACTTGAAGTCGCCGCACAATATGCCCAGGAACGCGTCGCCTTTGGTAAGCCCATCGCCCGATTCCAGTCTATTCAGAACAAGCTCGCCGACCTCGCCGTAGGCTACGAAGCGGGTAATCTCCTCCTCTACAGAAGTGCGTCCATGCTCGACCAGGGCACCTGTTCCATCAAGCAGGCCGCCATGTGCAAGCTCTTCATTTCTGAAAATACCACCAAATCCTGCCTGGAAGCGATTCAGGTTCTTGGCGGTTACGGCTACCTCGCTGAATATAACGTGGAGCGTTTTCTCCGTGATGCCAAGCTCTGTGAAATCGGCGAAGGCACTTCGGAAGTTATGCGCATTCTCATTGCCAAGCACATTGACCCCGCAAACCCAGCAGCAAGCTAAAAGGGCAGTACATTCATGAGTGAAGCCAAAGACCTACGTGCCCTTACCGAGGCCATAGAAACACAGGAAGCGGTCATCCGTGAAGGCGGTGGTCAACGCGGCATAGACCGCCAGCACAAGCTCGGTCGTCTCGTAGCGCGTGAACGCATCCAGCACCTCATTGACGAGGACCATTTTTTCCTCGAACTCAACCTCTGGGCCGCCCACAACATGTATCCCGAAGTGGGCAACGTGGCTTCCGCAGGCACGGTCACCGGCATCGGCATTATCCAGGGCCGTCCCTGCATGGTTATCGCCAACGACGCTACCGTAAAAGCCGGGGCCTTCTTCCCCCAGACCTGCAAGAAAATGCTCCGCGCCCAGCGTATCGCCTTCGAGAATAACCTGCCGCTCATCTACCTCGTCGATTCCTCCGGCGCGTATCTCCCCATGCAAGACGAAATCTTCCCCGATGAAGACGACTTCGGACGTATCTTCCGGAACAACGCCGTTATCTCCGCTGCGGGTATCCCCCAGTACGCCGCCATCATGGGCAACTGCATCGCAGGCGGGGCCTATCTCCCCGTCCTCTCCGACAAGATTCTCATGACCGAAGGCTCAGGCCTCTACCTCGCCGGACCCGCCCTCGTGAAAGCGGCTATTGGTCAGGTCGTCGACTCGGAGGAGCTGGGTGGGGCCACCATGCACGCCGAAATCAGCGGCACCGTCGACTTCAAGGAACCCGACGACCCCACCTGTCTCGACCGCATTAAACGCCTGGTCGATCTCCTCCCCAAAGAAAAGTGGGGCTGGGAGGATCCGCCACAAGAATGTACACCCGCAACGGATCCCCAGGAACTCTACAATCTCGTCGGTGCTCAGGGTCAAAAAGAATACGACGTACGCAAGGTCATGGACTGCATCGTCGATGACGGGTCCGTGGATGAGTACAAGGCCGACTATGGCAAGACCATCGTCTGTGCCTTCGCCCGTATCGACGGACACCCCGTGGGCATCGTAGCCAACCAGCGCGAACGCCAACAGACCGCCAAGGGCGAAGTCCACATCGGTGGGGTAATCTATGCCGAGTCTGCTGACAAAGCCGCGCGCTTCATCATGGATTGTAACCAGACCGGATTGCCCATCATCTTCCTGCAGGACGTGGTTGGCTTCATGGTCGGTAAGGCTGCCGAAGAAACGGGCATCATCCGTTCCGGCGCGAAACTGGTCAACGCCCTCTCCAACGCCATCGTTCCCAAGATTACCGTCATCATCGGCGGCTCCTTCGGCGCAGGCAACTATGCCATGTGCGGTAAGGCCTATGACCCCCGCTTCATCTTCGGCTGGCCCAACGCGAAATACGCCGTCATGGGTTCCGCCCAGGCCTCCGGTGTTATTTTCTCCATCCGTAAACGTACCGCTGAAAAAGAAGCCGAACAGACCGGGGTCGCCCTCGATCACGACGAACTGGAAGCCATGCGCAAGCAGGTCTTCGACGACTATGAAGAACGCACCGACATCCGCTGGGCCGCCGCCCACGGCTGGGTCGACGGCATCATCGCGCCCCACGACACCCGCGACGTCCTCTCCGCATGCCTCGGCATCGTCGCCCGCGAAACACCCCAGGGCCACTACAAGACCGGCGTGATACAAACGTAGGAAGTAGGGAAAGCGTTAATACCTTAACGCAGAGACGCGGAGGACGCAGAGGGGGAGTTGTTTAAACGAGCCGTGCTGGTTCCCATGCTCCGCGTGGGAACCCAGGCGAGAACAGTATATACTGGCAACGGTCAGATGTGGCACAAATATCGGGTCACGTATGCATTCCCACGCAGAGCGTGGGAACGAGAAAAAGTTGTCACCCCAGCGCTTTAGCCTGCGGTGCTACCGCCAGGGGTCTCCCCGTGATCATACCTAGCCCATATTAGGGCATTACCCTAAATTCACCTTAGTCTAAGCACATCTTAAACCCTTTCACCACAAAGAGCACAAAGACCCTGTAACCACATCGTCATTCCCACGAAAGCTGGAATCCAGGTGGTGGTGCTGGTGGAGCCCCCCTTAACGCAGAGGCGCGGAGGTCGCAGAGGGGGAAGGAAGAGGGGAAGGGGATTTCTCACGCGAAGGCGCAAAGACGCTAAGGGGAACGGCGTTAATGACGTGGCTATAAAAGCAAGTATGGTATATACTAGTGGTGTGATTTACGCAGATGGATCATTATTCATAGCAATTCTTGCTCGCC
>CALAXS010000127.1 GCA_937895305.1 uncultured bacterium | reverse complement strand
AGTGCCCGCATACTGAAAAAAGGCATTCGCGTCCAACGTACCGTAAGCGAAGTCGCACAAGACCTGGACCCGGACTCAAAATTACGCGCATGGCTGGAGACTCTCCCCCCCACCGTCCTCTTTACCCAGGAAGCCATCAACGCCTTCCTCAAACCCGCCCTGGCCCAACCCTCCTATCCAGAACAAGTCTTCTCCTACATGAAAGAAGTTCGCGACTTTGCAGAACTTCTTTTGAAGGAGAAGCGCTAATGCGTATCCTCGTTGAACAAACCACCCGCATGGGCGACGTACTCCAGACCTCGCCTCTCATCCATGCCATCAAAGAGCAACACCCCGATGCCCACATCACTTTGCTGGTACGTCGTATGGGCAAGATCATTGCCCAACGTCATCCCGATGTAGACGACATCCTGATTTATGATGAAGACTCCCTGTTCCTCGACCTGCGCTCTGAAGACTCCGACCGCCTCCTTCAGGCATACGAAGCTGCCGAGGCCTACATCAACACCATCCGCGACGGAAACTTCGATGTAGCCTACAACGTCACGCACAGCATGGCCTCCGCCCAGGTGCTCAAGATGGCAGGTATCCCCAAGGTGGTCGGTGCCCATCTTAGCGATGACTGGCAGTTCGTACTGCGTAGCTCCTGGGCCACCTACTTCTTCACCAGCGTATTCAGTCGCGATTATAACGACCTCAACCTCTGCGACATCTCCCGCAACTTCATCCCCAATGCCACTCATACCCGCCAACTTTATTTTGATGTGCTTGATGAAGACCGCGCAGCAATCGACACCCTCTATTCCGAGCACAGTATTAAAGACGACGATACTGTCGTCTGTTTCCAACTGGGTGCCAGCGAAGAAAACAAGCGCTGGAGTGAGCGACGCTTCGCCGAGCTGGGCAAACTTTTGCACACAGAAATGAACGCCCGTATTTTCCTGCTCGGTGTTGAAGAAGAAGCGTCCCTGGGCGACACCTTCGAATCCCACGCGCCCGGCCTGGGTATCCCCCTCTACGGCAAGACCTCCATCCCCCAGGTCGCTGCACTCCTGGAACGTTCAACCCTCCTCGTTACCAACGACACTGGCACCATGCACATCGCTGCATCCGTTGACTGCCCCATCACCCTCGTCAGTGTAGGCCACGTTCACTACCGCGAGACCGGGCCCTATGGCCCCCTCCACTGCGCCATAGAAGCACGACGCACCAGCCTCGGTCGCTCCGACTTTGTTCCCGGCGCTATGGAAGAACGCGAACTAATCACCGCCGACCAAGTCTATCGCGCAGCGCAACTCGTCCTGCAATCCCGAAAAACCCAGACCATACCCCGGCTACCAGACAACGAAGAATTAAAAGGTGTTGACCTTTACATGACCCGGTTCGCGCCGGACGGCTGCCTCCAGTTTTATCCCCTCCTTCAACGCACCATGACGGAACATGATTTTGTACGCATCGCCTACCGCGCCATGTGGATCGAACACCTCACCGGGACCAGTAACAAAAAAGCGGAGACCGAAAGTCTCCAGGCCATGCTCCAGCATTACACCGCCCCAGACCCCGAAACAGCTCAGTCCTGGGCAGTGACCCTCTCAGGCCAATTTGAACAACTGGCGACCATCGCACAACGCGGTATGAAAACAACCGAAAAATTACTGGAGTCCCTCATGAAACCCAAGGGCATGGCCCAGGCGAAACAATACGTGGGCGAACTCATGACCCTTGATGAAGATAGTCGCATCGCAGGCGAGCTCCACCCCCCCTGCAAACCCCTCATTCTCATCGCACGTTTCGAACGGGATAATCTCGAAGGGGCCGACCCCCAGGTTCTGGCTAAAACCACCCATGAGATATATGGCAGTTGCAACACCCGCGCACGACTCATGACCCAAAAACTGACGCGTATCGCAATGCTCATTGCATATAATCAGGCATAAGCACACCCTCCGAAGAAATGACGTATGTGGTCGCGTCATTGCGAGCCGAGTGTAACGA
>CALAXS010000126.1 GCA_937895305.1 uncultured bacterium | reverse complement strand
TCAGAACAATCTCAAGCAGATGGGTCTGGTGTTCAAGATGTATGCCAATGAAGCCAAGGGTGGCCTGTTTCCGCCCATGAAACGGTGGACCTGTGACGTTGATGGCAGCAATCTCCGTCATGATACCGCTGGTGCTGTACCCGATGGTGTGGCCATTTATCCTGAGTATTTAAATGACGTGATGATTCTGGCCTGCCCATCAGACAGCGACGCCCAGCGTGTAGCGGATGGTCGCTTCAACCGCAATGAAGATCCCAATGAACCCGTGCTCCCCTGCCGCATCGGGGGCCACGCTTACTACTACTATCCCTGGGTACTAACCGATGAGATTACATGACTTCCTGGTACCGATGTCAACGAGTATCCATTTGACTGGGTTTCGAATATCAATCCAAATATATTATCTGGGTTAATTCTCTTACAAGGTGAAATGAACGCATGGGCCGCTGATCCAAGTCATGATGGTAACTTCTGGGATAAAGACGTTTCAGAAGGTGACATCACATCATTGCGCACCCGTGAAGGTGTGGAACGCTTTTACATCACCGACATCAACAATCCCGCTGGATCGGCAAAAGCACAAAGCACCATCCATCTCATGTTTGACGAAGCGGATGCTGGTGCGCCGCAAAACATGAACCATGTCCCCGGTGGTGGTAATGTGCTTTACATGGATGGTCATGTTGAATTCTTGCGTTATCCCAGTGATACACCCATGTCCGTTGCTTACGCAACATTATTGGCCGAGCTTCTGTAACCTGTATCATAGTTAGACATCTTGTCCGGCCATTGTCTTCAGCATCAAGCTGCGGATAATGGTCGGTTTTTTTCGCCTAGCGCGTTCGCTCCACCAACATCTCCAAACTTATCGCCCCCTCGCGCAGGACCACCCGTGACTCCGGGTCATAGAGCGTCGATGGCGTGGCAGCATCCAGCCTCCCTCCATCAATCGCCAACGCCACACCAGACAAGTCCAGCCCATCCAGGCTCACTGCCGGGGCTTCCCCACTAAGGTTGGCAGAGGTTGAAGTGAGCGCACCGCCAAAGGTGTTACAGAGTGCCCGCGCAACATCCAGTCCCGGACTACGCACCCCCACCTTGCTACTCCCCGCGGTGATGCTATCGGGTACAGCGTCGGTCTTGGGTAACAACAATGTCAATGGCCCCGGCCAGAACGCATCCATGCAAACCTTTGCATGGGGACTAATTTCAGAAACGATGGTGTCCAGTTGCCCTACATTCCCTACGATAAGCAAGACCGGTTTATCCGCATCGCGTCCCTTCACCTTGAATAACTTTTCCACCGCCTGTGCATTAAAGGGATCCACCGCCAGACCATAGACCGTTTCCGTGGGGTACAACACCACCTCGCCAGAACGCAAGGCTTCCACTGCCTGCGCAATCCCCGCAGTGTCTGGCTGAACCCTAATCACCCCAGGGTCTCCAGATACGCCTTGAGCGCTGTAAACGCACGACCCCGATGACTAATGGCATGTTTTTCCTCTGGACGCATCTCCGCAAAAGTCTGGTCATGACCCTCCGGCACAAATACCGGGTCATAGCCAAAGCCCGAGGCTCCACTGCTATCCACTGCGATGTGCCCCTCTACCGTACCCAGCACTGTATGCGTCTCGCCCTCCAACGGACAGAAGGCCGCACAGCATAGAAAACGTGCTGTGCGCTCCGGCCAGGACACCTGCGCCAGCGCATCCAGCAACTTCTCATTGTTATCTGCGTACGTACAATCTTCCCCGGCGTATCGCGCGGAGTACACGCCCGGCGCACCGTCCAGCGCATCCACCGCCAGGCCTGAATCATCCGCCACACAGGCCACACCAAAGTGCTCGCTGTAATACTTCGCCTTCAGCAGCGCATTGCCTTCAAAGGTATCCTCTGTCTCTTCCGGCTCTTCTACCACAGGAAAATCACCCAACCCCTTGACCTCCCAGGGGAGGTCAGCTAACATCGCCGACAATTCACGCGCCTTGTCTTTGTTTCCCGAACCGATGAGAAGAACCCTGCTCATGACCCCAACGCCTTCTGCTGCATCTTGATCAATTCCTGATTGCCCTTGACCGCCAAATCAAGCAAGTCATTCATCTCGCCCCTCGAAAACGACTCGCCTTCCGCGCAGCCCTGTAACTCGATAAAACGACCTTCGTCATCCATGACCACGTTCATATCCACATCCGCCCCCGAATCCTCCACATAGTCCAAATCCAGTGCAGCAAAACCATTCACCATCCCTACACTAATCGCTGCACAAGCATGCTTCAACGGAATGGCATCCATCATTCCCTCGCCCACTGCCCAGGAAAAGGCATCATGCATGGCTACATAGGCCCCTGTGATCGATGCTGTCCGTGTACCGCCATCCGCCTGAATCACATCACAATCAATGGAAAGCTGGCACTCGCCCATGGCCTCCATATCCACCACCGCACGAAGTGAACGACCGATGAGACGGCTAATCTCCTGGGCACGTCCCTTCTTGTTATTGTCCCGTCGAATCCGGGTATTCGTGGAACCCGGCAACATGGCATACTCTGCGGTCACCCAGCCCTTGCCCGAATTTCGTAAAAAGGGGGGCACACCCTCTTCAAAACAAGCTGTGCAAATCACCTTCGTATCCCCAAAAGACACCAAGACAGACCCCTGCGCGTGCTTGGTGAAATCGCGTACTATGCTTACCGTGCGCAAGGCATCAGCCTTACGGCCATCATGTCGTTTACTCATTAAAATACTTCCTTATAAAAAACTACGGCGCGAGTATACCCGCGCCGATACAAATCAAAAACACACTTGAAATAATGGTCTGCTATTCGACGGTTTCGTCAATTTCAAAAACGGATTCATCCGTCTCAATCTCGGCCTCAACATCTGTAGCACCACCATTAGATTCCGCCTCGGCCTGGGCTTGCGCTTCATTCATCTGTGTTTCCCGCACATCACGGTGGAACTCTTCCATCGTGTCCGACCAGACCTTAGCACTCTTGATAATCTCTACAGCACGCACCAACGGCGTATCTTCCACCGTAGCTTCCGTTACATCATAGTCCGTGAGGGAGCCATGATTCAGGATAACCGTTTCCAAAGGATGCAGATCATACGATTCTGACATCTGCCGTGCCAATTCGCGCACGGCTTCCGTTTCCATAACCGATTCAACATCGGGAAGAATTCCCTGATGGTCAATGGTCACATCTGCCGGGGTGTAATACAGTGCCGTTGTAAGGCGCAACGCGGACATCTCTGGCAATTCCAGCGGGATGATGGTCTGCACACTTCCTTTGCCAAAAGTCTTCTCACCCACAATGAGGGCACGTTTATAAAACTGCAATGCCCCGGTAACAATTTCGGAAGAGCTTGCGGTCTGGCCGTTCACAAGAACAACGATAGGCATATCCTGTGGCAGCACAGGCGACATCTCTGTGTACAATTCCATGTCATCCGAATTGGGACTACCATCAGCACGAACACGTCCTTTGGTATATGTCACCAACGAACCCTTGGGCAAGAAGAGCTCACACGTTTCCTTGGAGGCGGTCAAGAGTCCCCCCGGATTCCAGCGCAAGTCCAGGACAAAGGCCTTCATACCTTCGTCCAGTTTCTTCTTCAACTTGTCCCTAAGATCACGCGCCGTATTATCTTTAAAGTCACTGACTCGCATATACACAATGCCGCCATCCAGCATGCCTACTTCTTTTACACTTTCCAATTCCACCCGCGCACGCTTCACATTGATGTCCAGCGTCTCATCCTCCCCACCTTCAAGGCCCCGACGCAGTATCGTCAGCTTCACGGTAGTACCCCGTGGTCCCTTGATTTTATCCGCAGCTTCTGCTGTCGTAAAGCCAAGCGCAGAAACATCATCAATCGCAATAATCAAATCCATGGGCAGAAGTCCTGCTTCAGCGGCAGGCGAACCGATAAGCGGGGATTTAACTTCAATATACCCCAATTCCTCATTGGCCAGAATATGAACACCAATGCCCTCAAACTGGCCCTGCGTATCTTCACGCATGCGCTTGAGATCATCCTGTGAAATAAAGGATGAATTCCGGTCCAGGCTACCCATCATCCCCATAAGCGCACCTTCCACCACCTTTTCCATATCGGCATCACGCACATACTCATCAAGAATCGTAGCCAGGACTTTCCCTACAGGTTCGATTTCGCGATAGACATCTGCTGTGTTTTCCTCTGCATTGATCCGGGCTGCAAAACCGTTGGTCAACAGGAGTCCCACCACGATGAGGAAGGTCAACAAGGTCATAAACTCTAATTTACTACTATGCTTCTGCATACTTATCTCCAATTCCGGGCACGACATACCAAGTCCCGGTGCAATTCATTACGTTCAAGGAAGGTCCGATCAGTGTAGCAGATGCCCGACACCAAGGTGCAACCTTTAAATCAGGCCAGGAACAACATGAGTTTATACTGTTCGCAATGCTTCTAGCCGCCGCTCCATTTCGCGTAAAGGCATCAAATCCCCCTTACGACCCGCAGCAGCAATTCCAGCCCCATAGGCAGCTATAGCAGCATCTATTTCGCCAAGAAACTCATGACATTTACCCAGATTCAGGTAAGCGACAGAGAAATCTTTCTTCACCGTAGTCGCTTTCTCAAAATAAGGCACGGCCTCAGCATAGGATTCCAGTTGCATATATGCCGCCCCCAGCCCCATCGTCGCCACCGGATCCACATCATCAATATCCAGCACCTCCAGAAACATAGCGATGCGCTCCCGGGCTTCCGCCTGAATACGCTCCCGCTCCGCCACAGCCTCTTTGGCGGCCTCGTTCTTGTCCAGCTTCGACTTCATTTCCAGTTGACCAGCCATGGCCTTCTCCGATTCCGCCTCGGTGATCATGCCCTTCGCCACATAAAATACAGAGAGGTTGCTATGGGCCATCACGCACGCAGGATTCAGGTCTGCCAATCGCTGCATCACGCCAATGGCCTCATCCGTACGCCCATGTCGATGAAGGATGACCCCCAAGGTCTCATAGGCATCTTCAAATTCAGGGGCCAAAAGCAATGTCTCCTCCAGCAGTGTAATCGCAGTGCTATCTTCATCTTCCACGTCAGCCTCAAAACGGGTCAGAGCCTCATCATAACGTAGCTGCGCCTGTGCAGCCCGGGTAGGCACCGTATAAAATGGAAGAGCGACTACCTTCGCCGCAAAGGCGGCATCGCCCCCTTCCGCTTCAAAGCTATACCCGGCATCCGGATTTCGGTATTCGCGATCCAGATACGCTAACCCGACCCAGGATCCCAAGGTAGGACTATACCCGTGGCGTGTCATGCGACCTGCCTTTTTACCCGCCACCAGTAAAGGTACTGACCCATCCGGAATCTCAAGCTCATCTGTAATGACCAGCCCCATGAGGGCCTGCTTCGGTGTACCGTAAGCCTTTATCCGTGCCACAACTTCCTGACCCAGGTAGCAGCCCTTGCTATAACTTACCGCCACTTGTGCCAGGGGCGTTTCAGCAATCATCACTTTCTCATCATAATCCAGGCCCGCTTCGGGCAAGCCCGATTCCATACGCAAGGTGCTTCTTGCTGCTGGACCGGGCAGGGCTACCCCCTGCTCAGGGGCATGTTCACGCAACTTCGCAAAAAGTGCGTCGCTTTCACCCGGGGCCGGCACCAGTAGAAAACCATCTTCCCCACTTTCCGTCATCTGAAAAACCAGCACTTCGTGACCAAGCACCATGAGGGGTGCAAAGGCATAGGAATCTTGCGGTAATGTGGCAACAGCACCCGTGTCGTCCAGGCAATGCGTCAGAAAAAGAAGCGCCGCCGGACCTTCCAGACAAAGCTGTGCTGTATCATCACCAACGGGATGGACCTCAACCTCTTCTAAAAAAAGGTGGGTTTCCAGACGTGCCTCAATGGCGGGCACCTGCGAACGGGCAGCAACAATCCACGCTTCATCTTCAAAGCGATGCACAGAAAACACCGCCTGAATTCGACCCTGCCTATCAAGGAGCGTGTTGAGGTTACCTTGCCCCGATTCGAGGCCCAGGAGTTCATTGCTGGTTTGAGCGTGTAGCCAGGTCAGCGCATCTGCGCCACTACATTGGAGGATGGTGTAATCTTCACGGGACCAAAGGCCGGCTCGATTGCGCACAGTATCAATTTCACGAAGAATACTCATAGGATACTGTGGGCTATGCTATACAGAAAAGGATTCACCACAGCCGCAGGTGCTGGTGGCGTTGGGGTTCTGAAATGCAAAGCCTTTGCCCTGCAACCCCTTTCTATAATCAAGGACGATGCCCTTTAGATATATGCTGGATTTACGATCCATAAAAAACCGGATGCCATCCTGTTCCAAAATATTGTCACCATCACGTTCATCACCAAATTCCAAAAGATAGGAGAAACCGGAACAGCCGCCCCCCTTCACCCCCAGGCGCACACCGGCCTTGCCGGCACCATCAGTGTCGGCCAGGTTTTTTAATTCTGCAATCGCTTCAGCTGTTACCTGAAGTAATGCTTTCGGCTTGTCGGTATCTGTTGTCGTCAGGGACATCGCTATATTCTCCAGCAGCTGACACAATCCAATGTGTTTAGCATGGCAAACAATTGACCAATTCACTAATCATTCTACTTCAATTAGGGAAAGAGGCGCAAACCGGGCAAGAAAGACACCCTACTCTGCGGCATCCAAAGGCGTGGCCTTTTCCGTCAGTGCATTGGGGTCTTCCTCATCCATGAGGCCCTCCAGGACTTCCAGCAGCACAGCCATTTCCACTCCGTACCCTGCACATACCTGCTCAATTGTCTCTACATGGCTAATACCACAATGGGAACAGCCCCCGAGGTGAAACGCAGCAAATACTTCTGCAACACGCGGATGGGTGGCCATGGCCTCCGCCACAGGCATATCGGGGCGGAAATACTTTTCTTGTGCTTCCAACATATTTACATTCTCCTCTACTTCATAACACGAATGATAGTATACCCCATTCCCGCACCCCTGAA
>CALAXS010000125.1 GCA_937895305.1 uncultured bacterium | reverse complement strand
GGTTCAGTTGATTCCGAGCTCAGCTTTATTCTTTTTGAAAAGCAATCGGGCGAACGTTGTTATCTCATCAGCTATTCGGCACATCCCACTATTTTCAGCGATGACATGATGCAATTCAGCGCGGAATATCCGGGTGAATTGCGTCGCTATATTGAAGGGCAAGATACCAAACCCGCAGCGGTTTATCTGGGTGGTGCGGTAGGAAGTATGGGGCCCAAAGCCCCCCCCGGTGATACACCGGATGAAAGAGTCATTGCCATGGGGCAGGCGCTGGCAAAATTGGTTCTGGAAAATAGCAGCGACCTGGAATTCAGCGATAAAGCGGACATCGCCTCGGTAGGTGTTGCCCTCGGTATGCCGCCCATGCAGGTACGTCCCATTAGCACGGGGTGGCGTTTATCTCCAAACATTGCAAGCATAGCGGGTCTTTCCAAGGAAGGCTGGATTCACGGGGTACGATTGGGCGATACGCTGTTCATGGGCATGCCCTGCGACTTCAGTGGTGAAATCAGTCGTGAATGGAAGGCCTGGTCCGAAGTGCGGGATATTGACCTGTGGTGTCTCAGTTTTTGTTCCACCTACTGCGGCTACTTCTCGCCGGACCGCTATTACCTTGAAGAGCCCCTGGAATATGAAATGGGTCTCATGAACTGGTACGGTCCCAATGTAGAAGCCTACTTTACAGCACTATTCCATGATGTGGTCGATGCCCTGCAGTTTGATGGGGCATCTGCAAGCACGTCCGATCCCGCATCGGCGAATGAATGACGCAAGTGCATCCCGAAACGGTGCATCGCTCTGCTTATGCACGACCACTTTTTATTTTATTTGTCGGGATACTTGTGCTTTTCATCACCGGGCTGGGGGAATACTATTGGCTTCATCAGGCTGAGGGCAGCGCGGCGGTGCTTTCTCTCGCCACAGAAGAACAGCCAGATGGTGCAGTGAATGCCTGGGTCCGGGCGTTACCACGGGATGCTATCGCGCTGGCAGACCCCATGGGCGATGCCCTGGCGCCAGTGATTGGTAATGACAACCAGGAGATTGCTGCCCTTCATGAACGTATGGTCATGCTGGAGGGGGATAAGGCGTTGCTGGAACCCTGGCTGGCGAGTGGGCGTCTGCCCGTGGCGGGTGAACGCGAGGTGCTGGCCGGGCAACTGTCTCGACAGGACAGCTTTCTCCTCGATGGGGAAACCTTTACTGTCGTTGGTCGACTTGCGCCACGTACAGGCTCATTGGGATTCAGTTATGTCTGTCTCTATGATGAGGAGTTGAAGGAAGCCCACTGGTCATCTGCAGCACAGGGGTGGCTTCACCCGGACATTGCAGGCTACCTGGAGGAATCAGGCCAGAATAGTGCAAGCCTGGACATGGAGAAATTTATTGGTGCCCCGGTGAAAACCCCCAGCTACTTGACGGTTATGGGATTTCTGGGACTCATGCTTGTAGCCTGGTCCGGCCACAAGCTGTTCCTCGTGTTGTACGCGCGCCTCGCTTTGCGACTCCCTTCATTACTCGGTACGTTGGGGGCCACAGTAGTTCAGGAAAGGCAACTCTTTAAAGGCGTACACAACGCTCTGTATTTTGTCTTTTTTTTCACCATGTTTATTTCAGCGCGTTACCCCTTAATCAGTTTGCGCATGACCGAATTGATACGGGTGATATTCAGTAACTCAGAGGACCTGGGCTACATCGGGGATGCCTATGCATCAGGAAATATTTTCCTGGCGGCTATGGCCACCTTTTACAATAACTATGTCGTCCAAACACTGGGTCTCACGCTGGCGGCTTCAATCGTTCCCTTCGCCTTCGGGTTTTTTAAAACGGCATTGAGCCTGGCCTTTGTCGGGTTGGCTATGGCACCCATCTGGGCCGGGGCTTCTCTAGGCTATACCTACCATTGTGTCACCATGTTTCTAGAGCTTGAGGCCTATATCCTCGCCTCTTTCATTGCGGTGTATTGGGCGCGTGCGTGTTATAGGGCACTGCTGGATCCTGCCAGGGCCTGGACGCACCTGAAGCAGGGACTCAGGTTGTATGCTGGTGGAATCATACTTACAGGCGTGGTCCTGGCCGTAGCCGCTTTTTACGAAGCGGTCACGCTAATCGCGCTACGCTAAGATACAAAAAAAGCGCCACCCCAAACCGGAGTGACGCTTTGATTTAATCTTTATCAGGAACGGTGTCCTTCTTCTTTACTGTCATGATCATGGCCATGATGTTCGCTCACGTGCTTTTTGGCATCTGCGCCCACGTAGGCTTCTTCGAACTCAGTCAGCAGTGTGCTCATATTTTGCGCATTGGCCACGTCGGTGGTTTGCTTGGCTTTCATGGCGCTGACCAGTAGCTTGTGACAAAGGGTAATCTTGTTCAGATATGCTTTCTCATCACTTTCGGCTTCATCCGTCTTGATGCGCTGTTGCAGGAAGTACGCGGTGATAATACCGGAGAACTGATCAGCGTGATCCTCTTTGGTGTTGACCCACCGTACCAACTGATTCATGTTGGCACCGGGATCCTTGGATAATTCATTAATCTGATTCATGGCCTTCTCGATGGTAACAATATGCTCAGCCAGGGTAGCAAATCGTGTGTCATCGCCATAAATACCACAGGGTACCTGGCAGTGTGCCAAGGCAATGTTTGCGCTGGGCCCCATGATCATGGCCACAGCAACGAGGGCCAATGTAAGCGTTTTCAATATCTTCGAATTCATTTTAACGTTCTCCAGGTAAAGGGTTTGATAGGACTACTGTGAACAGAACACTTGGAGAGAGTAAAATATGCCGGGCGGCAGAGTCAATGAAAGTACGA
>CALAXS010000124.1 GCA_937895305.1 uncultured bacterium | reverse complement strand
GGATTGATCATCGTTGTCCAACATAGAAGTGAGGAATGTGTGAACAGGTTAATCTATAAAGGCCGGGTACCAATTTGTATAACACAAGGCCTCAACCTCACCTGTCATTGCGAGGAGCGAAGCGACGCGGCAATCTGGCTTGGTCCAGATGACGGGACAGTAACAATGATGACTCCAGCACCAACATCAATCGGACCAAGTAATGAAAAAGATTAAAAATGCCAAAGACCCCATCTGGGAAAACATACGCACGGAAGCAAAAGAAGACGCGCAAAACGAGCCCATGCTCGCCAGTTTTCTGCACAGCATCATTCTTTACCATAAAAGTTTTGAAGATGCCCTCAGCTTTCTCCTCGCCAGTAAACTCGAAAGCATCGCCCTGCCCGCAATGTCCCTGCGCGATCTTATCGATGAAGCCCTCAGTGGCGATGCCAATATCCGCGATGCTATCCGTGCAGACGTCCAGGCGGTCATTGACCGTGATGCCGCCTGCAGCAAATACTCCGTGCCCCTCCTTTTCTTCAAAGGCTACCAGGCCCTGCAAGCCTACCGTGTAGCACACTTTTACTGGAATCAGGGCAGGAATGAACTGGCACTTTACATGCAAAGTCGCATCTCCGACGTTTTTGGCGTGGATATTCACCCCGCAGCAAGAATCGGTAAAGGCATTCTTATGGATCACGCCACCAGCATCGTCATCGGCGAAACCGCTGTCGTAGAAGATAACGTCTCCATGCTCCACGAAGTCACCCTCGGCGGGACCGGCAAAGCCACAGGCGACCGCCACCCGAAAATACGCGAAGGCGTACTCATCGCAGCAGGGGCTAAAATTCTCGGTAATGTGGAAGTGGGGAAGGGGGCCAAAATCGGTGCCAATGCCGTAGTGCTCGAAAATGTAGCACCCCATACCACCGTTGTCGGTGTTCCCGCCTTACCCGTAGGGCACACCCGTGTTGACCAACCTGCACTCGAAATGGACCATCATATCTACGTAGATGAAAATGGACTCTCATAATCAATGCGTCTAAGTGGCCATAGCATAGGGATGTGACGGCTTAGTCTATGGGCTCCAGCAGAATGTAGGTGGGCAATCCCAATACCCCAAAATATTCCATCACCTCGCGAGTGGGGGACACATCCGGAATCTCTGCCTGATACTTGATCTTTACATGGCCTTCCAACGCTTCCAGCACCGAAGCATCCTTCAGCGTTGTCTTGTTCATCACCAGACAGTTCTTGCACCACGTCGCCCAGAAATCCAGTAGCACGGGTTTCCCCTCCGCCTTGGCCTGTGCAAGACCTTCCTCCAGCGAATGGACCCAACCATCTTCATCCGCAGCCGCAACACTCGCCACCACGGCATCCGGATCCACATTCCGTGCTTCATAAATGGTATAGGCCAGATAGCCGTAATATGCGGCAAAAAGCAGAATAAAAATACCGAAGCCCTGCTTCACCCGCACCATCCATAGGCCCGGCTTGGGCAAAAACGACAGGCCACCCCCGGCAAAGGGCCATGGCAGCGCCATGCCCACACCCAGCAAGAAGGGTAAGGCCAACGCCAGCGTCTGTCCCTTCGCATACTGGTCCTGGGAGTACACGATGGTCTGAATTACGACCGGGGCCACACAGGCCCCCGCCAACAACGCCGACACCCCGCCCATAAACAAGGCAATGAAAAAGCTGCCCCCCTTATTCTCGCGCACCCCAATCTTCGCCTGGTACTTTGAGAAATCAATGGCGATGACATCAAACATAGCCAGGGCCAGTACTACAAACAACACCGCGATACCCAGATTAAAGCCAATGGTCGAATTGATTGCGCCAAAAGTGCTCGATACACCCAGGATAACCACCAGCCCCAACACCCCATAGACCAGTGCAATACCCAAACCAAAGGCACCGCCCAGGGCAAATCCGCGCCCACGCGATCCCGCCTGTGCACCCGCACCAATAATCCCGATGTTAATAGGAATCATGGGCAATACGCACGGCGTCAGGTTCAGCAAAAACCCACCTATCAAAATGGAGAGTACGATGACGCCCCAGCTCAAGTCTTCCAGTCCGCCCTTGCCCGATAGCACATTTTTCAACGTAGCCCAACCCGAAGGGGGTGCTGCATCCGCATCCGGTGCTTTGTTTTCTACAAAGGCAATAAAATCTGTTGCATCGCTCATCCCTACGGAAGTTGAGACCATACGAAAGTCCTGGGCCAACGTTTTCCAGTCCAGAGACGATTCTTCTACAGGTGCTGTTTCAGCAGGTTCTGTGGGCTGCTCCGTCGTCGCTTCATCCGCGCCTGTGGTCCAGACCAGCGATGCAAACACAGCATCGTTCTGTGCTTCCACCGGAGTTCCCGCAGCCGATACCGTAATCGGTATGGACACCGACAGGTTCTTCGGCGGCATACACATCTTGTCATCACAGGCCTGATACCGCAGTGTAGCCGACAAGACCTGCTCACCCGGCGCAATACCTGCACCCGGCGTGATTTCAATGGCGATGGTGAATTCTTCGCCGAACACTGCCAATGGCGACCCGGCAAAATCAATCAATTCATGTTCAGGATAACCCGTACGTCCAACGACCAACCCCTCCGCCGTCTCCACACTTAATTCCGTCGCGACATTAAACTCATCCAGGGGCATGTTGCTCTGTACATGCCATCCCGCATCCAGATGAAAGGTCACCGCCACACGGGTCGTCTCACCCTGTGGCGCAGACATCGCTCCGGGCACAACTTCATAGCTCAGCTTTGGTCCGCCTGTAGTACCAAATTGTGCCTGTGCCACAGCACCAGAGATAAGGACTACACCCAATACCAATCCAATGAATACACGCTTAATCAAAATATACTCCTGTCACGCCGTCCCAAAAAATCACCTCTATATATTCCCCACGGTCACCCTTCCATGTCACTCCGCCGCCTCCACCTCCGCAGGCAGCACGTTTGCCACAGGCACCACGGACTCCACCGGATGAAACAACAGCCCTTGTACGCCCACATCAATAGGGCGCCACGCACCGTTCACCGCCGCAGGCACCACCGAAATTATTGTAGTACCCCAGGGTACTGTTTTCTGCTCCGCTGTATTCTCCTGATGCCAATGCCCAAAGAGCAAGTAGTGCAACGGGTTGTCAATAAACAAGGCCATCTGGCTACGCATCCCCATCACAGGTTCATAACGATGACTAAACCCGATGGACCACCGCGCCGCCTTCATGGCTCGTCGCTCCAGCTGTAAAAAACCGTCCTGCGCCCCCAGCGAATCCGCCGTCATCATATCCTTCGTATCAAAAGCCAGATACGCATCTTCACCAAAATCAAAGCGATACTGCAAGGGACCAAAGTAAGCCTCGTAGTTCAAATCCTTGCGATCATGATTGCCCGGTGTCACAAAGGTCGGCTTGGTGTAGCCATCCAGCACCGTGATAAATTCCTGAAACTGTTGCCCCTCGCCCTGCTCCGTCAAGTCCCCGGTAATCAAGACAAAGCTCGCTGCACTGGCATTCACCGCATCGCGAATCTGTTCATTCACCACCACCGAAGGCAGATGCCCTTCCCGCTCCTTACCGATGTGCGTATCACTCACATGAGCAATACGATATTGTGGCGGATACGACGCTACTACCCACACCGATCGCGCATTGCGATCCGTCACCGTTCCCGCTGTGGCCTCTAGCGCATAGACACCTCCCGGACAATTCGCAGGCAGGCTAACCCGCCCCTGTACCTTTTCACCCACCATAAACGACCACTCTACCTTTAATGCATATCGTTGCCCTGCTTCACCCACCAATGCAAGCGCCGACTCTGCCCGAGTCAACACCGAAAAATCCTCACCCGCCGTAATCACGGGTACCCCATTATTTGGGGTGATGAGCAAGCCCAGCGTGCCATCCGCTTCCCTTGCCTCCACAACAGCAGACATCACGCACAATACGAGTATCGTTAGCGCCCGTATCATTTCGCCACCTCCGGTCGCCATGCCGGGGCATAGTGCATCCCGTCACCCGCTACGACCACCTGAACATCCTCCCCCCGCGCTGTACAAATATACACCCCCGCACGACCCGACTCATTCGATACATAGGCCACCCATTGATCATCCCCACGCCATGCCGGCGCCCACGTGTCATAGTCATTCGAGATCACCAACGGCGTTACCCGTCCTGTATCCGCAATCACCTTATAGATGCCCCGCCGTCCATGGCGAAAAGACTCAAACAGGATTTCCTGACTGCCCTGACCCCACACCGGATTCCAATCCGCCGCACGATGATTACTGATATTCGACAGGCCCCGACTCCCCAAGAGATAGATCTCTCGATCACCGCCATCGTTACTCTCAAAAACGACCTTGTCGCCCTTGCGATTCATCTCCAGACCCCACTCCACATAACGCCCACTCTCCGGCGCATCGGGCATCAACGGCAAGATGGGTACCACCTGCGTCTTAGTGACCAACACGGGCTCCGTGCTGTACTTTCCCGGCACTCCGAAGAGACCGATGGCCAATAACGCATCGGGCATGGTACCCAGGATCACCGACAGGTCCGAGAGTCCACCCTCTTCCCTCAGCAAATCCATATCCACCCCCGCCAGGCTAATCTCCATTTCCGGATCCAGCATGGCCACCAACTTCGGCTCCGCAAGCCAAACAGGTTGCAGCAAACCCACCAATGGCGCACTCACCACCATCCGATTCAGTTCCCCGCCCCAGATTTCCTCCTGGTCCGCCTCCCGATCATAAACCACAAGTCGTCGCTCCAGCCCCATGCGGTCATCACTGCTATAACACAAGTACCGACTGTCCGGTGACCAACGGGGGCTATGATTCCAGCTATGCTGGTTCACCAACGCCCTATCGCCTGTGCCATCCCCCTTCATCATGCGGATACCCATACCGCCGTCCTGCGCACTGGGATAGGCCAGCCATTGCCCATCGGGTGACCATACAGGCGCACCATCGCGATTGCCCTGCCCCACCGCACGTGCCTCACCCGTAGCCACATCCACAATGTGGATCCGCTGATTCTCCTGCTCCGTTCCGGCAGTAAAAGCAATTTCACCCTGGGGTGTCGTCAGTGCACACACGAGTACCATCAATTCCAGCAACAGGTTTCCCTTTCAATGAAAGACATACAAACTACGATCCGGTCCGTAAAGAGTAACTGCTTTAGCCCGCCCGATTCCACCACCCACCCGAATTCCGTGACCTAAAAAAATAACGCCGCCGGAAGTCCCGACGGCGTGTCTATATACTTTTTAAACGAACTAGCGATACAAAGCCCGGTTCACTACCGACTGCACATCCAGCGCGTCTGTACTGCCATCATCATTCGTGTCTGTTCCAAAGGTGCCCTTTACCTGCTTATCCCCCAGCACGGCCTTCACCACAAGCTCCACATCAACAGCATCTACCTTGCCATCATTATTGATGTCTTCCGGCAGATCAGCCAATGCTGGCGACAGATATGTATAGATGTTGTACGCTATACCAGTTCCATTGGACGTGGTCACGGCCACATCCACCACACCCGCCGTATGACGTGGCACCACAACTTCCAGTTCATTATCACTAATCACACGTCG